>JADGHD010000035.1 GCA_019689615.1 Frankia sp.
CCGCTCGGCCGGCGCACGCCATCCCACCGGCCGGTCGCCGGCCGGGCTTCCGCCGGCCGGACGCCCGGCTGCCGCTCCCGAGGGTGCCGGCGGCAGCTGGCGCGCCGTGCCCTCCCCGCCCCCGGCAGCCGAAGCGGCCCAGCCGAACGCGGCGGCGCCGACGGCTGAGACAGCAGTGCCGGCAGCTGAGACAGCGGCGCCGGCGGCTGAGGCGGCAGCGCCGGCAGCGGCTGGCGCCGGCACGACGGGCGCCGGCACGACGGCTGCCGGCCGGGCCGGTGGCGGCGTGGGCACGCCCGGTTCCACCACGCCGCCACGCGAGGCGATCACGGTCGAGCGCCCCGCGGCGGCGCCGCCCGGGCAGGCAGAACAGCAGCGGCTCCGGCCGGCGCGGCCGGCCGTTGGCTACGCGCTGCACGGCGGGGAGGCCGACGCGCACCGGCTCGCCACCCAGGCGCGGGCGCTGGAGGCGACCACCGCCGAGTTCCTGACCGCGGCCGGTCTGCGGCCCGGCTGGCGCTGCCTCGACGTCGGGTGCGGCCACGGGCAGGTCAGCCTGCTGCTGGCCACGCGGGTGCGCCCGGGCGGCCGGGTGGTCGGGATCGACGGGGACGCCGCCTCGCTGCGGGTCGCCCGGCGCAGCGCGGCCGACGCCGGCGCGGCGGTGACGTTCCTGCGCGCCGACGCCGGCTCCCTGCCGGCGCGGCGCGGCCGGTTCGACCTCGCCTACACCCGGCTGCTGCTCAGCCACCTGGTCGACCCGCTGGAGGCGCTGCGGGCGATGACCACCGCGGTCCGCCCTGGCGGCGTGGTGGCGGTCGAGGACGTCCACATCGACTGGCTCGGCCTGATCCGGGCGCTGCCGGCGCTCTGGGGCGGCGGCGCTGGCGGCCGCGCCGACCCGGTGCTGCTGGAGTTCGCCGAGCTGATCGACACCGTGATCCGCTCCCGCGGCGGCGACCCCGCCATCGGGCCGAGGCTGCCCGCCCTGCTCACCGCCGCCGGGCTGACCGACATCACGGCCGCCGTCCGGCCACTGCCCATCCCGGCGGACCCGTCCGGCACGATCGTCGCGGCCATGGTGGACGCCATCCGCGACACCGCGATCAGCGCCGGGCTCACCGACGCCGCCCGGCTGGACCGGATGCGGACGGCGCTGCGGCAGCTACCGGCCGAATACACGGAGGTCAGCCGCCGGATCGCCCGGCTGTACCAGGTCAGTGGCCGCCGCCCCCGCCCGCGCGGCACGCCGGCCTACGGCGACGAGCCGGCCGCGTGGCCGGCCGAGCCGGGTCAGCCCACCTGGCCGGCGGACGCCTGGTCGGCGAGCGCCGCGTAGCCGTCGCCCGCTGGCGGCCGCTGGCCACGCGACCGGTGGGCCCGGGCTAGCTGGTCCGGTCGAGGCTGGCGAACCAGCGGACCCAGCGGCGCTGGCCCGGGGTCTCGACCGCGCGCGGGCGGTAGTGGCGGCGGGTCCAGGCGACAGCGTCGTCGGCCGGTTGGCCGGCGAGGATCGCCATGCAGGCCAGGACCGTGCCGGTGCGGCCGGTTCCGCCGCCGCAGGCGACCTCTACCCGCTGCCCCGCCCGGGCCAGCGCGTAGGCCTGCTCGATGGCGGCAGCGGCGGCGTGCGGGTCCCGTGGGGTGCGGAAGTCCGGCCAGTCCAGCCACAGCGCCGGCCAGGTCGTCTCGTCCTCGCCCCGGCGGGCCGACGCTCGCCGGGGCAGCCCGCGCGACCGGCCCAGATAGAGCCCGAAGTCGGGCAGCGGCCCGGCGGGCAGACCCTCCCTACGCCCACGGCCGCGGACGTAGGTGCCATCGGGAAGCTGGATCGCCCCGGTCAGCGGCGTAGGCATGTCCACGTCCGCATTGTCACTGACGGTGAGGGTGCGTGAACGCGCCGGCATCCACAGCGGCCCACCGCCGCGTCATGGCATGCCGAGCAGCCGGCGGCGGGACGCCCGCTCCAGCCCGGTCACGCCAGCGTTGGCGAGGACCATGACCAGGGTGGTCAGCACGACGGCCGACCACAACTGGTGGTACTTGTACGTGGCGGTCGCCCGGAGCATGAGGTAGCCGACGCCGCGGCCGGTGGCCAGCCACTCGGCGACGAGCGCGCCGATCAGCGCCCGGGGCACCGAGATCCGGGCGGCGCTGAACAGCGCGGGCACCGCGGTCGGCAGCTGGGCGCGCAGCAGCAGCGCGAGCCGGCCACCGCCGGCCGCGCGGATCACGTCGAGCATCGGCGCCGGGGTCACCCGGACCGCGTCGAGGACCGTGACCAGCGTCGGGAAGAACACGATGATCGCCGCGATGACGATGGTGGCAGCCAGCCCGCTGCCGAACATCGTCAGCATCAGCGGGGTGAACACGGTCAGCGGCACGGCCTGCAGCAGGATCGTGGTCGGCAGCAGCGCCTGGCTCGCGGTCGGCCACAGCGCGAGCAGGGTGACCAGCAGCATCGCGACCGCGGTGCCGGCGGCGAAGCCGAGCGCCGCCTCCCACAGGGTGGTGCCGAGCGCGTCGAGCAGCTCCTGGCGGTTGGCGGCCGCCTGCTCGGCGCCGAACAGGTAGTCCCAGACGTCTGCCGGGGTCTTGGCGACCAGCGGCGACAGCCCGAACACCTTGATCAGTCCCCACCACAGGGCGACGACGACCACCGCCGAGGCCAGGCCGGTCCAGGCCGCCCTGGCGGCCCGCGCGGGCAGCCGCCGGCCGGCGGCGCCCGGGTCGGCGCGGTCGTCGAGCGCGGGGGTCAGGTCGACAGCCTCGGCGGCCCACGGCGCGAGCAGCCGGCCGACCAGCCCCGTCAGCACGTAGCCGGCGCCGGCGACGACGGTGGCCACGAGCGCGAGCGCCCAGGTCAGCGGCAGGTCTAGCTGCTGCTGGGAGGTGATGATCGCGTTGCCCAGGCCCTTGTCGGCGCCGAGGTACTCGCCGAGGATCGCGCCCAGCACCGCCGCCGGGGCGGCCACGCGCAGCCCGGCGAACAGGCTCGGCAGGGCGGCGCGCAGCCGGACGCGGACGGTCTCGGTGGCCGGCCCGCCGCCGGCGGCGCGGATCACGTCGAACGCGGCCCGCGGCGCCGAGCGCAGGCCGAGCACGGCGCCCAGCAGGGTGGTGAAGAAGACGCTGAGCGCGGCGATCGCGACCGACGCGCCGTTGCCGGGCAGCAGCGCCTGCAGCACCGGCCCGATCGCCATCGCCGGCAGGCAGTAGACGACGACCGACAGCCGCAGGACCGGGCCCTCGGCGCGCGGCAGGAACGCGCACAGCAGGGCGAGCGCCAGCGCGGCGGCGTTGCCCCACAGCCAGCCCCTGACCGCCCCGGAGATGGTCGCGGACGCGTTGACGCGGACCATCCGCCAGTCGTCCACCAGGGCGCTGACCGTCGCCAGCGGTCCGGGCACGTAGGCCGGCAGCAGCCGGCCGGCCAGGGCCCAGACCGCGGTCAGCCCGACCAGGGTCAGCAGCGGGGCGACGAGCCGGGCGGCCACGGCGGCGAGCCGGGCGCGGGCGGCGCCGGGCCCGCCGCCCCCGGCCCTGGTGGCCGGCGCGGCGGCCGCGGGCTCGCCGGCCGCCCGCTCACCGGCGGCGGCGAGGGTCACGACGCGGGAACGGCCGGCAGGTCGGAGATCAGCTCGGGGGACTCCCGGTAGATCTCGTCGAGCAGCGACAGGTCGAACAGGTCGGCGGCCTCGATCTTGCTGCCGCCGGCCGCCAGCGTCGCCAGGTTCGTCTCGATCAGCTCGTCACTGATCGTCAGCAGGCCGGACTCCTTGGTGTCCGAGGTGAGGATCAGCGTGTTCTGCACCTCGGCGACCTTGGTGACCAGCTCGGGGTCGAGGCCGGCGTCCCTGGCGTAGGTGTTCAGCGTGAGGTCGACGCCCCGGGCGGGGTTGGTGACCTGGGTGACCCAGCCGGCGATCTCGGCCTTCAGCGCCGCCCGCAGCCGGTCCCGCTCGTCGCTGATGGTGTCGTCCCTGGCCAGGTAGACCTGCGCGACCAGCGGGTAGCCGTGGTCGGCCAGCAGCATCGTCTCGACCTCGAAGCCCTTGAGGGCGAGCGCGATCGGCTCGTTGGTCGCGTAGGAGAACCAGCCGTCGACCTCGCCGGTGGTCAGCGGGGTCGGGTCGAACTGGACGGGGACGACGTTGACGTCGCCGGGGTCGATCCCGGCGGAGGTGAGGAAGGCCTCCCAGACGGTGGTGTTGACCGCCTGCACGCCGATCCGCCGGCCGACGAGGTCGGCCGGGGTGGTGATCGGCGCGTCGGCCAGCGAGGTGACCGCGTAGCTGTTCTTCTGGTAGAGCGCGCCGACGATCTTCACCTTGGCGCCGTTGTTCAGCCGGGCGGCGGCGACCTGGTCGGGGGTGGAGGCCACGCCGAGGAACGCCTTGCCCGTGCCGACGTCGGTGGGTGACGGGGTGGCGCTCGGGCCGCCGGGGATCAGCGTGACCTCGCCGAAGCCGGCCTGCTCGTACAGCTTATCGCTGACAGCAATGTAGGTGCCGGCAAAGGCCACCCCGGGGGTGTAGGAGAGGCGGACGGAGATGTCGCCGAGCCCGCCACCGCCCGCGGGCGCCGACCCGGTGTCGGAGTCGTCGTCGCCACAGGCGGCGAGCAGGGTGGGCGCGGCGGCGCCGAGCACGGCGAGACCTGCGCCGCGGCGGAGGACGGTGCGGCGGTCAACGGGCGGCGGCATGGGTGCTCCTGGTTCGATAGGCGGCCGGCGCGGCGGCCCTCATTGCTTCCGGCAATATTCCCCATGCCGATTTCGGGCCTACTGCCCGGACGTTGCCGATCGGTTTCCGCTGTCGCCGGCCGCGATCACCGCGCCGATCCGGTCACCAAGCGTGGAGGTCGCGGTGGTCGGCCGGTGCAGCCGCGGGGCGGCGAACTTGGCCGCCAGGTGCTCGCCGGCGACCACCGGTGGGTAGCGCGGCGGGTCGTCCGGGCTGGTGCAGGTGGGCAGGCACTCGATGAGCGCGTCGTAGTTGCCGTCGTGGAAGAACGCGATCGACCGGCGCCGGGCCGGCTCGCCCGCGCGCGGCACCGGCAGCACCACCCGGTGCACGGTGGACGCCCATCGGTCGTTGGTCCACTGGGCCAGCAGGTCGCCGAGGTTGACCAGCAGGCTGCCCGGCCCCGGCAGCACCGGCACCCAGTCACCGTCCGGGCCGACGATCTCCAGGCCCGGCACCCGGTCGCCGTACAGGACGGTGAGGATCCCGTAGTCGGTGTGCGCGCCCATCCGGGCCGGCTCGGCGTCCTCGCCATCGCCGCGGGGGGCGGTGCAGTAGTTCAGGGCGCGCAGCGTGTCGGTGGAGTGGTCGGTGAACGGGGCGAAGTACTCCTCGGGCAGGTCGAGCGCCACGGCGAAGACCGCGGTCAGCTGGCGGGCGAGCGCGGCGACGGCGGCGAAGTAGGCGGTCAGCGCCGGGCGCAGCCCCGGCACCTCGGCCGGCCACAGGTTCGCGGCGAACACGCCATCGCGCTCGCGCTCGTAGACCGGGTCGCCGGCGGGCCAGTCGTCCGGCCCGATGTTGAACGCCTCGAAGGTGTCCGGGCTGGCGTCGACCCCGAGGCTGTAGGCCAGCGACTCGGCCTTCGGCGGGCAGTAGCCACGGTTGGTCATGACGTCCGCCGGCATGTAGCGGCGCTTGGCCGCCAGCGGCAGCGCCCAGAACGCGTCGAGCTCGGCGAGCGCCGCCTCGCGGACCGCCGGGCTGATCCCGTGCCCGACGATCTCCAGGAAGCCGATCCGCCGGCAGGCATCGTCGACGGCCCGCACGATCTCCCGGCGCCTGGCGAGGCCCCCGTCGCGCCACCCGCCGATGTCGACCACGGGGACGAGTCCGGACATGCGCGCGCTCCCTTCGGCCGTGGCTGACCTGTCCAGCCCCGAAAAAATATAAGCGGGAGCGATAGCCTTGACAGGCGGAACGGCCGACGTCGGGCGGTTGGCCTGCCCAGCGGCACCGGCCGGGTCCCGGTCGGGCCGGTGCTTTCCGTGACGGCCGCGGCCCCTGCCGGCTCGCCAGCGTGACGACGGCGTCACTCGTTTCCGGCGAGCGGGCCTCCCCGTGGTGCCCGTCATGGCACGATCTCGGCGGAGCGCGGGACCGCGGTGGCCAGGTGCGCCAGAATGCGTGGCGCCCCGGCCGGGCAGCCAGACACATCAGCCAGTCGCTGTCAGGAGCGTCAGTGGTGGGCGCCGCGCCGGGCCCCGGTCCGCCACACGGATTCCAGCGGGAGGAGGCAGCGCATGTCCGCCGGCGAGAGCGGTCCGGCTGCCGGCGGCTCGCCGCCGGCGCTGCGCGCGATCGGCACGGCGATCCGGGCCGCACGCAGGCGCGCCGGAATCCCGATGACGGTGCTGGCCGAGCGGGCGGGGGTGAGCCAGCCATACCTCAGCCAGCTCGAGAACGGCCGGAACAACCCCAGCATCCAGACCCTCTACCGGATCGCGAACGCGCTGGAGCTGTCCCCCCAGGACCTGCTGCCCGCCGACCCGGCGGCGGTGGTGATCTCCCGCGCCGGCTCAGGCGGCGGCACCCCGATCGAGGAGCGGCCGGACGCCGCGATCGCCCGGGTGCTGGTCGCCGCGCCGGGCAAGGTCATCCAGGCGCAGGAGGTCACCGCCGAGCCCGGTGACTTCCTCGGCGACTTCTTCGAGCACGACGGCGAGGAGTTCGTCTACCTGCTCGCCGGGGAGATCATCGTCGAGCTCGACGCCGGCCGGTCCGAGCGGCTGCTGCCCGGCGACAGCATCTGGTACGCGGCCACGACCCCGCACCGGTGGCGCTCGGTCGGCACCGAGACCGCGCGCATCCTCGTGCTGTCGGCTGCCGTCCCGCGCGGCCGCCCGCACTGACCGGCGCCCGGCCGCCGCAGCGCGCGGATGGCCGCGCCGTCACCGCCGCGTTGCCGCGACCGACGCGCCGGTAACGGTCCGGTGAAATCCCCCCGGGGGCGCTTGCCTCACCGGCCCAGCCCGACGTGCTATTGCATTCAGCAATATCGGCTGGGGAACGGGAGGCGCTGTGCCCGACACGACCAGCGCGGTGGCCGGGTCCACCGCCACCGGTGCCGACGACGCCGTCGTGGTGCCCGGCTACGTGCCGGTCATCGACTTCTCCGGGGCGACCAGCGAGGACCCGGCCCGCCGGGCCGCCGTCGCCGCCGCCCTGGACGACGCCTGCCGGACGTCCGGCTTCTTCACGGTCGTGGGTCACGGCATCCCCCGTGACCTGATGGAGGGGGCCATCGAGCAGGCCAGGGCGTTCTTCGAGCTGCCGATGGAGACCAAGGCACGCTACCTTGCGGCCAAGGGCGACCCGACGCTGCGCGGCCTGCGCGTCTGGCACAACCAGAACACCGGCTACGACCTCGACCCGATCAACCTCGAGGGCTACGCCGCCGGCCCGGGCCAGATCGCCGAGCGGCCGCGCCGGCCGGACATCTGCGAGCTGTTCACCATGAACCGCCTCGGCGAGCCGGGCGTGCCCGAGCGGGCGGGCCTCGGTGACCACTTCGGCGTCTGGGCCAGGCCGAACGTGTGGCCGCAGGAGGTGCCGGGGCTGCGCCCGGCGTGGCTCGCGCTCTACGCCGAGCTGGAGCGGTTCGCCCAGACCGTGATGCGGATGTTCGCCCTGGCCCTGGGCCTGCCGGAGGAGCACTTCGACCCGCTGATCGACGAGCACCTGACGAACCTGTGCGCGAACTACTACCCGCCCGTCGTCGGCGAGGTCGGGCCGGGGCAGTTCCGCAAGATGCCGCACACCGACTCCGGCACGATCACGATCCTCTACCAGGACGTGCAGGGCCTCCAGGTGATCGACCGCAAGATCAACGACTGGGTTGACGTGCCGTACGTGCCCGGCTCGTACGTCGTCAACATCGGCGACCTGATGGCGCTGTGGACCAACGACCGCTGGGTGTCGACCATGCACCGGGTCCTCGTCCCGCCGCCGGAGGCGCGCTCGGTCGCCCGGATCTCGATGCCGTTCTTCCACCAGCCCAACTGGAACGCGCTCATCGAGTGCCTGCCGACCTGCCAGGGCGCGGACAACCCGCCCCGGCACGCCCCGGTCCTGTCCGGCGAGTACCTCGAGTACAAGGTGCTCCCGCTGGTGGCCTAGCCAGCGGCCCGCCAGCCGGCACGGCGATGGCGGCCGGCCGCGCGGCAGCCGCCGTCTGTTGGCCGGTGCGCGCGGGCACGCCCGTCCGGCTGGCCAGCGGCGGTCCGCCGGCCAGCCGGGCAGGCCTCAGGCGCCCTTGCTCCAGTGGGCCTCGACGAACCGGCGCAGCTCCCGGTTGATCTCCCGGTCCTCCGGGGCGGTGCCGAGGAAGCCCCCGTGCCCGGCGGCCTCGAGGACGTGCAGGTCGGCGGGGATGCCGGCGGCGCGCAGGGCACGGTGCATCCGGACCGTGTTCGACAGGAACAGGTCGCGGGTGCCCGTGGTCAGGAAGGTGGCCGGGAAGCCCTTGGTGAAGTCGCCGAACAGCGGCGACACGTACGGGTCGGTGAGGTCGTGGCCGGCGGCGTAGAGCAGGTTCGCCGGCATCAGGCTTGAGGTCAGCATCGGATCGAGGCCGAGGTTCGTCTGGAACGAGTCACCCGACTCGGTCAGGTCGACCTCCGGGGTCTGCAGCACCGCGGCCACCGGCAGCGGCAGGCCCTCGTCCCGGGCCCGCAGCAGCAGCGCGGCGGCCAGGTTGCCGCCGGCCGACGCGCCGCCGACGATGATCTGCTCCGGCCGGTACTCCGCCAGCAGCGCGCGGTAGGCGGCAACGCAGTCGTCGAGCGGCGTCGGGTACGGGTGGTCGGGCGGCATCCGGTAGTCGACCGCCCAGACCCGCGCCCCGACCGTCACGGCGGTCCTGCTGCACATCACCTTGCAGACCTCGCCGCCGCCCAGGATCAGGGCGCCACCGTGCACGTCCAGGTAGACCCGGCCGTCCGGGGCGCCCTGCGGGGTGAGCACGTAGACCCGCGCGCCGTCGACGGCGCGCTCGGTGACGTCGACGTCATCCGGCACCACCGAGCCCGTCATCGCCAGCAGGGCCGTGTCCCGTTCGGCGATCATCGCCCGCCAGGCCGCGGCATCGTCCAGCGGCGGGTACTGCGATCCGGCAGGCGGCTGCGCCGCCGCCAGCAGCGCCTGCGCCTCGGGGCTGATCGATGTCGGGACCGGGATCTCGCGCGCCGGCAGGCGCACCGCCGGGCGCGTCTCGGTGTCGGTCACGGGCCGCCTCCGCGTCAGGTCGCTGTTCTGCCGCCCTGGGCAACTGTTCTGGCCGGGTGAGGACACTATCGCCGGCTTGGTCCGGATGCCTCGTTCGGGCGGGCCACCCGGCGCTGACCGGCAGCCGACGACCCAGCGCGAACGAGCCGAGGCGGCCGGTGATCGGGTGCCCGTCGTCACACACGCTGGTACGACAGGGGGACGAGCAGGCGCACGGCAGTGGGGAGCGGCGTGGGCGACAGCGAGCTGAACAGCCGGCCATCGGGCGACACGGCGGCGCTGGCCGGCGTCCGGGTGCTGGAGGCCTCCGTGACCCGCGCCGGACGAGTGGCCGGGATGCTGTTGGCCGACCTCGGCGCCGAGGTGGTCCGCGCCGAGCTGGGGCCGTCGCTCGGCGCTGACGGCTCGACGCTGTCCGCCGAGCTGGCGGCCGCGGCGGCCAGCGGTCGTGGGGTCTGCCCGGACGAGCTGTGGTGGGACCGCGGCAAGCGGGTCGTCCGAATGAGCCCGGCGGACGTCGCCCGGTCAGCCGGCGGCGCGGACGTCCTGATCGTCGACCAGACGCCGGCGCGGCTGGCCGCGCTCGGGCTGGCGGCCACCACCCTCGCGGCGGCCCACCCCGCGCTGTGCCACGTGTGGCTGCCGCCCTACGGCGAACGCGGCGAGTGGGCCGAGGTCGCCGAGGACCCGCTGCTGCTGGCCGGCCTGTCCGGAGCCGCCGCGCGCTACCCCGCGACCTGGGACTGCCCGGTCGCCTCGGTCACCCCCACGCTCAACCACCTGCACGGCGCGCTCGGCGCCGCCGCCGCCATCGCCGCGCTGATCGGCCGGGACCGCACCGCCCCGGCCGGGCGTGGGCACGCCGTCGTCGTCAGCGGCCTGGCCGCCGCATCCGCCCAGCTCGGCATGATGACCCAGGTCGGCCACGACCAGCCGGTGGTCAAGGGATACCGCTCCGGGCGCAGCGTCCCGTACTGGCGGATCTACCAGGCGGCCGACGACCGCTGGCTGTTCCTGGCCGCGCTGGTGCCGGAGATCTTCTTCCGGGCGCTGGACGCGATGGACCGGATGGACGTGCTCGTCCTGCCCGGCGTCGACGGCGACTGGAACAAGATCCAGATCTTCGAGCATGGCGGGCGGATCGTCGCCGAGGAGCTCGAGGCCGAGTTCCGCAAGCGGCCGATGCGCGAGTGGCTGGAGCTGTTCGCCGCCGCCGACGTGCCATGCGCCCCGATCTCGATCCGCTCCGAGTGGGCGGCCAGCGACATCGTCGCGGCCAACCACGCGCTCCTGCAGCGCGAGCACCCGGCGCTCGGTCCGGTCAGCATGCCGGCGTTCCCCGCCGACCTGACCGGGACGCCCGCCGCCCCCGGCGAGATCACCACCACCGTCGAGGACCTCCCGGCGGACGGCGCGCTGTGGCGCACGCCCGCCCGCGAGGCCGCCGACGCCACAGCCGGCGCGGGTGCCCAGGACGACGAGCGCCCCCTGCCGCTGAAGGACGGTCACCCCCTGCCGCCCAACGGCATCCGCCCCCTGCCGCTGACGGGCATCAGGGTCGTTGACCTGTCGTCCTTCCTGGCCGGCCCGCTGATCGGGGAGATCATGGCGGACTGGGGGGCGGACGTCATCAAGGTCGAGCCGCCGACGGGCGACCCGTTCCGCGCCTTCCCGCTGTCCGTTCTGGTCGCCAGCCAGCACAAGCGCGGGCTCTCGCTGGACATCACCCAGCCGGCCGGCGCCCAGGTGCTCCTGCGGCTGCTGCGCGACGCCGACCTGTTCGTCGAGAACATGCGCCCCGGGCGGATGGACCGGCTGGGCCTGTCCGACGAGCGGATCGCGCAGGTGCGCCCGGACCTGGTCCGCTGCTCGGTGTCCGCCTACGGCCACGCGAGCGGCTACGCCGACGCGCCCGGCTTCGACCCGGTCTTCCAGGCGCTGTCCGGGCTCGCCGACGCCCAGGGCGGCGACGGCGACCCGGTGCTCACCCCGATCCCGATCAACGACTCCGCGACGGCCACGCTCGGCCTGCTCGGGGCGCTCGCCGCGCTCTACGCCCGCGGCCGCACCGGGGCCGGGCAGCGGCTCCACCTGTCGCTCGCGAACTCGGCCACCTTCCTGCAGGGCCCCGACTTCGTCGACTTCCCCGGCCGGCCGGCGCACCTGCGCGGTGCCACGAACTTCCTCGGCCCGTCGGCCGGCCACAGGTACTACCAGTGCGCCGACGGCTGGCTGGGGGTCGCCGCCCGCACCGAGGCCCGGCTGGCGGACCTGGCCGACCTCCTCGGCGTGGACCGGGGCACGCCGGAGCTGGCCAACGCCATCGCCGCCGCGTTCGCCACCCGCCCGCTGGCCGACGCCCTGGCCGCGCTCGCCAGCCGTGGGATCCCGGCGGCGCCGGCGGTCATGGACGACGACCACATCAACGAGCCGCACCTGGCCGCCAACGGCTACACCCACCTGGTGACCGACCCCGAGTTCGGCCGGTTCTCCGTCGTCCACAGCTACGGCGTCTGGCCGGACGGCACCGGCCGTCCCCCGGCCCGCTCGGTGCAGATCGGGCACGACACCCGCGAGATCCTCACCGAGGCCGGCTACACCGCGGCCGAGATCGACGCCCTGCTGGCCACCAGGGCCGCCACCCAGGCGGCACCCGCCGCCACGGCCGGGAAGGCGCCGGCCGGCTAGCAGGAGCAGCGCCGAGCCGCCGGGCCGGCCGGCACGCCGCGAGGTGCCTGTCGGCCCGTGGCGCGCGTCGGGTGGGTCGAGCGGTCAGCGACGCCGTCGCCGCTGCCGACCATCCAGCGGCTCCGCCCAGCCGACGGGCAGCACCACGGCATGGCGACGGCGCCGCCCGAGCCACCGTCTCCGGGTCGAGTCTGCTTGCTCGAGCCAGCGGATCCGGCCCAGCGCGCGCACAGCCGGGGGTGTGCCGTTCACTGGTGCCATGCGGTACGTGACAGGGCTGGACGTGACGGTCAGCGGCGGGAAGAAGATCTCCAAGATCGGCCTCGGGACGTGGCAGTTCGGGTCGATGGAGTGGGGGTACGGGCCGGAGTACGCCAGCCGGGACGCGCACCTGATCGTGCGGCGGGCTCTGGAGCTCGGGATCACGCTCATCGACACGGCCGAGGCGTACGGGTTCGGCCGCAGCGAGCGGATCGTCGGCGAGGCCCTGCGCGCCGCCGGCCCCGAGGCGGCCGAGACCGCCGTCATCGCGACCAAGATCTTCCCACTCCTCCCGGTCGCGGCCGTGGTCCAGCAGCGCGGGCTGGCCAGCGCCCGCCGGCTCGGCGTCCGCACGATCGACCTCTACCAGGTCCACCAGCCCAACCCCGTGGTCAAGGACGGGACGACCATGCGCGGCATGGCGGCGCTGCGCGAGGTCGGCCTGATCGACCAGGTCGGCGTCTCGAACTACTCGCTGACCCGCTGGCAGGCGGCCGAGGCGGCGCTCGGCGCCCCCGTCCTGTCGAACCAGGTCGAGTTCAGCCTCGTCAAGCCGGGCGCCGCGGACTCGCTCGTCCCCTACGCCGAGCGGGCCGGCCGGCTGGTGATCGCCTGGAGCCCGCTCGGGCAGGGCGTCCTGTCCGGCCGCTACGACGTGACGAACCGCCCGCCGAGCCCGATCCGGGCGGCCAACCCGCTGTTCCTCACCGAGAACCTGGCCCGCCTCACCCCGCTGCTCGACGTGCTGCGCGAGGTCGCCGCCGCGCACGACGCCACCCCGGCCCAGATCGCGCTGGCCTGGACGATCCACCGCCCGAACGTGGTGGCGATCCCCGGCGCGTCCAGCGTCGCCCAGGTCGAGGCGAACGCCGCGGCCGCCGACATCGAGCTCACCGAGGACCAGTACCGCGCCCTGTCCGACGCGGCGGCCAGGTTCACCCCGCTGTCCGGCCCCGCCGCCTGGACCGCGATCGCCAGCGAACGGCTGCGCCGCCGCGGCACCGCCTGACCTCCCGCCCAGGGGCCGCCGCGCTCCGGGCGGGCGCGGCGGCCCGCACGGCGCTCTGCTGGCGCCGGCCGGCGCGGGCCGCGGCCGCGCCCGCCGGGGGGGGCCGGGGCCCCGGCGGCCCCGGCGCGGGCACTAACCTCATATCCGCCCGATACAGGCCGAGCCGGACGGAAGGCAGCCATGCGGCCCCTGCGTGACCTGACCCGGACACTGCTCCTCGCTGTCGGTGCCGTCGGCGCCGGACTGGTGCTGGCCGCCTGCGGCAGCGACCGGAACGAAGTCGTGACGTTCACCGACAGCCATGGCCGGGTGTGCACCGCGATCATCAACACCGACGGCGGCGAGGACGGCGACGTGGACGCGAGCGCGCCCGACTGCGACTACCCACCGGCTGGCCGCACCCCCGGGCCGGCGGCCTACCAGCCGCTGCCCGACCGCTAGCGCCCAGCCGCCGCCCGAGCGCTGGCGCGCCACGGCGCCAGGGCTCCGGCCGGTCGCCGGCCGTTCGTCGCGCCAGGCCGGCCCCGCCGCCGGCGGACGGGCGGGTCAGCCCTGGCCTGGCGGCTCCTCGGGGTCCCAGACCAGGTGGAACGGCGGGCGGACGTCGGTGGAGTGGTGGACGGCGGCTGCAAGAGCCTTGCGGACCCGTTCCTCGGGTGGCAGGTCGCCGCTGCCGTGCAGCGAGCCGCGGGCGTACTCCTCCCCCGCGCCGATGGCCTGGTAGTCGTCCACGCTGCGGCCGATCTGGAAGTCGGAGTCCACGCGGTACAGCCGGCCCTGGATCCCGACGAGGAACAGGCCGCCGGTCTCGTTGCCCGAGTCGTTGCGGGCGAAGCCGCCGTCACGCAGGCAGTCGCGCACCGCCGAGACGAAGTCGGTCGCCATGAACCGGTCGAGGTCCCAGGTGTGCGGCACCGGCGGGACCAGGCTGTAACGCAGCAGCTGGCCCATGCGGAACGAATCGGTGAAGCCCATGATGAAGGGCCCGTTGCGGAAGACCTTGGTGTCGGCCCGCACCGTGACGGACCACCCGGCCACGCCGGCGCTGTCCCCGCCGATCACGACCCGCCCGTTGTGCTCCACCCCGACGATGCAGGTCACGAAGCGTGATGTTAACGGGTCTCGGCCGGTATGTCCGAGCTGTTCCGAGACGCGGTGTGCCCGGCGGCGACGCCACCCGGGTCGTCGGGCCCCGCGGTCAGCACGCGGTGGGCGCCGGCGTAGAGGTTCATCGAGCCGTCGCGGACGAAGCCGGCGAGGGTCATGCCGGTCTCCAGGGCGAGGTCGACGGCAAGCGTGGACGGGGCGGACACGGCGGCCAGCATGGGGATGCCGGCGAGCAGCGCCTTCTGGGTGAGCTCGAACGACGCCCGGCCGCTGACCACCAGGATCCGGCCGCGCAGGGGCAGCGTGCCGGTCCTGGCGGCGTGGCCGATCACCTTGTCGACCGCGTTGTGCCGGCCGACGTCCTCGCGCACGATCTCCAGCCGGCCGGTGGCGTCGGCCAGCGCCGCCGCGTGCAGGCCGCCGGTGGTGGCGAACAGGCGCTGCGCGCGGCGCAGGGCGACCGGCAGGCCGGCGACCACCTCGGCCGGCACCCGCAGTGGGTCCTCGGCAACGGAGTGGCGCGCGCGCAGGCGGATCGCGTCGATGCTCGCCTTCCCGCACAGCCCGCACGAGCTGGTCGTGTAGAACGAGCGGGCCGCCGCGGACACGTCCGGCTCGGGCACGGACGGGTCGAGTACGAGGTCGAGGACGTTGTAGGTCTGCCGGCCGTCGTCGTCCGTGCCGGAGCAGTAGCGCATCGACCGGATGTCCGAGCCGGCGCCGATCAGCCCCTCACCGATGAGGAAGCCCATGGCCAGATCCATGTCGTCGCCCGGGGTGCGCATCGTGACCGCCAGCGGCCGGCCGTGCACCCGGATCTCCAGTGGCTCCTCGCCGACGACGGTGTCCTGGCGCGCCGACGGCGGCGCCCCTACCCTGACCCGGACCACCCGCCGCCGTGCGCTCGCTCGTCCCATGTCTCCTAGCCTCGCTCAGCCACACGGAACTGTGGCCCTGGGTTGGTCTATTTCCGTCGGACGGCTTCGTGTGCGAACGCAGCGGCTGTTGCGTGCGACACTGCGCCAGTGGTAATCCCGGGACTCCCCGACGCCGTCAGCGCCGACGGCGAGGGCGGCGCGGACAGCGTCGAAACGGGCGGTTCGGCGCTGCACCGCCGGCTGGTCACCGGGGACCCGACCGCCCTCGCCGACGCCTTCGCCCGGTTCGGCGACGAGTTGCGCGCGACCGCTGACCTGACCCACACCGGCCAGCAGGCGACCGACCTGGTGCGCGAGGCGCTCGCCCAGCTCTGGGAGCACCCGCTGCTGTTCCCCGCCGAGCCCGCCGCGCTCGCCGAACGGCTGCGCCAGCTCGTGGGCGAGCTCGCCGCCCAGGACGGCCAGGCGGCCGGCGGCGGGCTCGGGCCCGCGGCGGGGCCCGTCGAGTCGCGCCGTCGCGGCACCGGCCCGCGTGGCCAGGGCCGCGGCCGTGCTGGCCAGGCGCCGTTGCCCGACCTGACCGACCCGGTCGCCGCGCTGCTGGCCGCGGCGCTCGCCCGCCGGCCGGCTGCCGCCGCCGCCCCGCCGTACGCCGCCGGTTTCGCGGCCTGCGCAGCCGCCGTCGACCGGGTGCTGGCGGGGCTGACCCAGCAGGACTGGGACCGCGCGGCGGCCGTCGGCGACATCAGTGCCGCCCCGGGCGGCAACGGCCACGGTGGCAAGCGGACCACCCGGGAGGTGCTGGCCCGGCTGGCCGGGCTGGACGGCGCGGTGGCCGCCGCCATCGGGATCCCGGCCGCTGCCGCGCTCCCCTGGGCCGCGGCGGCCAGGCCGGCACTGGGCATCGGCCCGGGGTCCCCGCCGC
>JADGHD010000722.1 GCA_019689615.1 Frankia sp.
CCACCAGATCCAGCGGCCGACGCCGACGCCCACCCCGGCACCGGCGCCCACCCCCATCCGGCCGGCGGCCACCGCGGCGACGCGCCAGCCGGACGCCGGGGTCGCGCAGTCGGTCTCGGCCCCCAGGTACTCGCTCGACCAGCAGCAGCCGTTCGCGGACCGCGCGCCGTCCGGCCCGCACCGGATGCCGTTCGGCGGCAGCCCGCAGCAGGCACCGCTGACGCCGGCGCCGGTGCCCGCGACGCCGGCACCGGTCCCCGCCACGCCGACGCCGGAGTCGTCGTCCTGGAGCTCGGCCGGCGACGAGGGCTGGCGCGCCGCGGAGGCGCTGCGTCAGGCGGGCAGCGCGCCTTCGCAGATCACCCGGGCCGGCCTGCCGCTACGGGTGCCCATGACCCACTTGGTGCCCGGCAGCGCGGAGCCGGCGCGCAAGCCTCGACCCGTTGACGCCTCGACGAAGTCCCCGGAGGCGGTCGGCGGCCGGCTTGCCAGCTTCTACCAGGGTGTTCGGCAGGGCCGTGACGTCGGGGCTGGCACCACGAGGAACGCCCGCGGTGACGGGCAGGAGGAGCGGTGACACCGGTGAGCGCCGAAGCGCAGAACCTGAACTGGCTGATTAACAACTTCGTCGACCGGGTTCCGGGTGTCGCGCACACCGTCGTCGTATCCGCCGACGGACTGCTACTGGCGGTTTCCGACGGTTTCCCACGCGACCGCGCTGACCAGCTGGCGGCGGTGGCATCCGGGCTGGTCAGCCTGACCCAGGGGGCGGCGCGGGTCTTCGAGGCCGGCCTCGTCACCCAGACCGTGGTCGAGATGGAGCACGGCTTCCTGTTCATCATGGCGATCAGCGACGGGGCGAGCATGGCGGTCCTCGCCGCGCCGTCCTGCGACATCGGACTGGTCGGCTACGAGATGGCGCTGCTGGTCAGCCGCGCCAAGGCCGTGCTGACGCCGGCGCTGCGAGCCGAGCTGCAAGGGACGCTGCCACGGTGAACAGGGTGTCGGGGCAGCTCGCCGCGGAGCCGGCGGTGGCGGGACTCCGCCACCGCCCGCCCGAGGGGCCGCGGCGGGCTCCTGTCCCTGGTGGACGTGACGGGGGGCCAGCCAACCGCTCCGTAGCACTCAGGGGGTCAGGGTGAGCGAACACGATAGCGCGCCTGGGCCGGTCGTCCGCCCGTACGCAATGACCGGCGGGCGGACCCGGTCGCGCTACGAGCTGGCCATCGAGGCCCTCGTTATCACGACTCAGTACGGCGAGGAACGCGCGATCGGGCTGAATCTCGAGCAGCAGTCGATCGCCGCAATGTGCCGCCAGGTCCGGTCCGTCGCCGAGATCGCCGCTGGCCTGCGGGTGCCCCTTGGGGTCGCCCGTGTTCTCGTCGGCGACATGGCGGACGAGGGATACGTCCGCGTTCACCAGCAGCCGGACCGCGACGAGGCGCCGGACCTCGCGCTGCTCGAAAGGGTTCTCAGTGGCCTACGAAAGCTCTGATCACAGACGGGTCAATTCCTCGGTCGCGACCACCTCGGTCAAGATCGTGGTGGCCGGCGGTTTCGGTGCCGGCAAAACCACCTTCGTGGGATCGGTCTCGGAGATCGTGCCGCTGCGGACAGAGGCCGTCATGACCGAGGCGGGGGCACACGTCGACGACCTCACCCACCTGGTCGACAAGACCACGACCACCGTGGCGATGGACTTCGGCCGGGTGTCGCTCGACGAGGACCTGATCCTGTACCTGTTCGGTACTCCTGGTCAGTACCGCTTCTGGTTCATGTGGGACGACATCGTCCGCGGCGCGATCGGCGCGATCGTGCTGACCGACACCCGCCGGCTTGCCGACTGCTTCGCCGCTGTTGACTACTTCGAGCAGCGCCAGCTGCCGTTCGTCATCGGCGTGAACTGCTTCGACGGTGTGCTGCGGCACTCGATCGAGGACGTCCGCGAGGCACTGCAGATCGGTCCGTCAGTCCCGATCATCACCTGTGACGCCCGCAACCGGGAGTCGACGAAGAGCGCGCTGATCGCGGTCGTGGAGCACACGATGTCCCGGGCCGCCGCGGCCAGGGCCTGACGGCGTCCTCGCCGGCGGGCTTCGGCGCCCAGCGGGCGTCCGTCCCCGCCATCGGCCGGGCCGCGCGCCGGCCGGAGAACGGTCAGCCCAGGCGGCATCGTCCCAGCGCGGGACGGTGCCCCTGGGCTGTTTCTGTGCGCGCCGGAACTGTTGTGCGCCGGAACTCCTGAGCGCCTTTCCGGCGCGTTCCGCGGCCCAGGGAGCGGGAGCCCCCCCGGAGAGCCCCCACCAACGGGGCCTGGCAGGCCGTTCCGCGCGCGTTGGAACGTCGTTCCGCGGGTGCTGTGGAGCTTCGCTGCGTGTGCCCGAGGACCTCGGCGCGTCTGGGAGAGCGCTCCTGGATGTCGGGGGGAGCGGTTGCCTCCCTACGGGCGTGCGCGTCTGGCACGCCCGTAGGGAGAAGGAACAGCCGAGCGCCGCGGCCGGCTCCCGGAACCAGTCTCTTTTACACATAAACGAGCCCCCCAGACA
>JADGHD010000723.1 GCA_019689615.1 Frankia sp.
GGAGGTGCACCGGACGAGCACGCTGCTGGCGGACGAGCCCCCGCTGGCCGCCGAGCAGCCCGCCGCGAACCCCGGTCCGGGCATCCCCTGCACCTACTAGTCACGCCGGTCGGCGAGGCCGGGCGACCCCGTCGGCGCCGCCACCCGTGGCTGGCGGCTCCGGCCGGCGGTCCAGGGGCGCCGCCGTCTCGCGCGGGAGCGGCGCGGCCGGTCAGGCTGGCTGGTCCTCGTCCTCGCCGGAGGCCGGCGCCCGCCGGCGGCCGTTGCCCCGGCTCCCGCCGTTGCGCCCGGGCCGCCCCCGGCCCGGGGGGGGGGGGCGGCGCGGGCCCGGGGGGGGGGCCGGGGCCGGCCGGGGCTGCTGCGGGCCGGTCGGGCCCTCGACCCCGGCGCTGCCCACGCCCCGCTTGTCCAGCGCCGCGTTGAGCTCGGCCCCGAGCAGCACGGCGAGCGCCGTGATGTAGAAGAAGAGCAGCGCGGCGACCGGCGCCGCCAGCGAGCCGTAGACCAGCTCGTTGCCGAAGACCAGGTCGATGTAGAGCCGCAGCAGGTAGCTGCCGATGAGCCAGACGACCAGCGCGAACACCGAGCCGGGCAGCGCGCGCCGCCACGGCCGGCGCCGCGGCAGCGCCTGGTGGTACAGCGAGGTCAGCATGGCCAGCGCGAGCAGCCCGACCACCGGCCAGAACAGCTGGCGCAGCAGCAGCCGGACGAGCTGGTGGCGGTCGGCGTCCAGCAGGTCCGAAAGGATCCCCGGCCCGAGCACCAGCGCGGGCAGGATGATCACACCGGTGATCACCTGCGCGATGAACAGCCGCAGCGCCACCAGCCGGCTGCGGACCGCCGAGCGCAGGTCCCGCTGGCCGTAGGCGATCGTGATCGTGTTGACGTACGTGGCCATCGCGGTGGAGCCGGTCCACAGCGACAGCACGAACCCGATCGAGATCACGTCCGGCCGGCCGCGGGTGAGGATCTCGTCCACGGTCGGGCGGACGGCGTCGTTGACCACCTCGGGGGTCAGCAGGTCGGCGGACGCGTTCAGCAGGCTGTCCCGGATGCTGTTGACCGCGTCGGCGCCGAGCGCGTCGCCGAGGTAGCCGATCGCGCCCAGCAGCGCGAGCAGCAGCGGGGGCAGCGAGAGCAGCTGCCAGAAGCCCGCCTCGGCGGCGAGCCCCAGCACCCGGTCGCGCCAGGCGTTGGACGCGGCCCGGCGGGTCACCAGCCACCCGGCGGCCGCCTGGCGCCTCGCGGTCCGCGCCGTCCACCGCAGCAGCTTCCAGGCCACCGGTAACTGCGCCAGCACCCGGACGGGGTGCGCCAGCACGGAGCCGGTCGACGCCGCCGCGCGGGCGAGCGCCCCGGCGCGTTCGCGCGGCTGCCCTGGCGCGGGCCGGCGTTCGGCCGTGGCCGTTGCGGCGGCGTGGACGGGCTCGTGGGCGCCAGGCACGGCCCCAACCGTATGGGCTACTGGCCGTTTGGGCGCGGACGATGCCGTGATCTCCTGCTGGGACGGGCGCCGCGGCACCGGTTTACCCGCTGTGCGCCCGTCCTGGGTGTCCCCGGAAGAGCCATCGTGGCTGTCCGCCACCATCGGCGCGGGCCGGGCGCCCGCCCCCGGCGGCCGGGGCAGCGGTCCCGAGGACGACGAAGGGCACGCCGCTGCCCGCGCGGCATGCCCTTCACGTCGTTCTTCGGTCGGGTGGTCAGGTTGGCTGTCCTGGATGCCCGCCGGAGGCCCTGACCGTCGGGCAGGCCCGAACGGGCGCGCGCGAACCACCATGGACGGTGGCCCCGACGGCCAGAACCTCCTTCGGCCGGGCGATCAGATGGTCAGCTTGTCGCTCTCGTCGTGGTACTCGACAGCCACCTCACGCAGCTTGGAGTCGTACGACTTGGCGTGGTGCCGGCAGAAGAGCAGGTCGCCGCCGCCCGGCAGCACCACACGCACGTAGGCCTGGGCGCCGCACCTGTCGCACCGGTCGAGGTTGGTCAGCGTCGGCTTGGTGGTCGTACCAGTCACACCTTCTCCAACTGCGTCAGGCGGCCAGACGTTCCCCTGGCCGAGTGATGGTTCCCTCACAGCCGGCTGGAGTGGCTTCGTTGCGTCCAGAGCGGCCTTACCGCGTCCCGTTGGTTCCCGGTCGATCTGGCGGGATCCATGGCTAGCTGGGACTCCGTCGATCCGGGACGTCGTCGTACCTGGACCACCGGATTCGGAACCGACCCTACGGGCGGCGGGCCCCGAAGACGATGTCATCCCATGCTGGCACCGACTTGCGTCCGCGTCGACCGCCTCCGGAACGTTCGCCGGTCCGAGGGGCGTTGCGCGGGCGGTTCTGACCCTGGGCGGGCGTACCGCTGTCGGCGTCCGCGGCGGGCGTTCCGGGGGTCCTGTCCCGGTTCTTCCCAGGCGACTTGTCTGCCTTGTCGGCTTTTTCGCCACTCCGGCCCTGGCTGCTACCCGCACTGGAGCGGCTACTCCCGGCCCCGGACGTCTTCTTCGTCACGTTCGCCGCCGCGTTCGTGGCCGCGGCGTCGCCCTGGG
>JADGHD010000724.1 GCA_019689615.1 Frankia sp.
CTCGCTGACGCTGGCGCGGACTTGGACGACAAGCTCTGGGAGCGCGCCGTCGAGCTGGGCTGGCCCTCGCTGGCCGTGCCGGAGCCGGCCGGTGGCGCCGGGCAGGGGCTGGTCGAACTGTGTCTGGTCGCGGAGGAGGTGGGCCGCGCCGCCGCGCCCGGGCCGTTCGTCGAGTCGGCGCTGGCCGCGGCGGCGACCGCCACGGGCGGCGCGCCCGACGACGTCGTCGAAGGCCTGGCAGAAGGCACGCTCAGGGCCACGGTCGCCGACGCCGACGCCCCCGGGGTCGTGCACGCGGCCGGTTCGGTGGACCACATGCTCGTCCTCGGGTCGGCCGGCGTCCGCCTGCTGCCGCCCGCGGCGGCGCGACGGCGGGTGACGATGGACATCACCCGCGGCTGGTACTCGGTGTCCGTCGAGGGCGAGGGCGTCCCGCTGGACCTGGACCCGGCGTGGTGGCGGGCGGCGATGGCGGTGCTCACCGCGGCCGACGCGCTGGGTGTTGGCGAGCGGCTGCTCGCGATGACCGTGGCTTATACCAGCGTGCGCGAGCAGTTCGGCCGCCCAATCGGGTCCTTCCAGGCCGTCAAGCACCAGTGCGCCGAGATGCTGATCACGCTCAAGGGGGTGCGGGCCGCGACCTACCGGGCCGCGATGGCGCTGGACGCGCGCCAGCCCGACGCGCCGCTGTGGGCGAGCGTGGCCAAGGCGCACGCGAGCGAGGGGATCAGCCGGCTCGCGGGCACCGCCCTGCAGCTGCACGGCGGGATTGGCTTCACCTGGGAACACGACCTGCACCTCTACCTGCGCCGCGCCAAGGCCGACGAGGCCGTCTGGGGCAACGCCGCCTGGCACCATCGCAGGGTCGCGGCCTGCCTCGCAGCCTCCTGACACCACCGATTCGGCCCCGCCGGTATGAGCCGACGGTGTCCAGCACCGTTCCGGGAACGTGAACGCTGTGGGCCGGCCGGGGGCTACGGCCGGCCCACAGCGCGCTGGGTCAGCGCGGTGGCATCGCCGGGTCGTGCGGGAGCCTGAGCACCTGCTCGGCGATGGTGTTTCGCTGGATCTCGGCGGTGCCGGCCCCGATCGTGGAAGCACGGGTGCTCAGGAACCCGGCCAGCCACCTGCCGCGCTGCACCGCCTGTTCGGAAGGCTTGGTGACGATCCCGTCCGGCCCGAGCATGTCCACGGCGAACTCGTGCAGGTCCTGCTCGAACGCCGTGATCAACAACCGGGAGGCCGACGACCCCGGACCGGGCTCGCCCCGCGCGAGAATGTCGTTGATGACCTGCTCGGCGTTGTAGCGCATCAGCCGCACCCGGATCTCGAAGTCGGAGAGCCGGGCGCGCACACCCGGATCGGCGGTCAGCCCGCGTTCCCTGGCCAGCGCGACCAGCTCGGACAGCACCCGGCGATAGGCCGCGGCCTGCTCCATCGCCCCGGCCGCCCGCTCGTGACCCAGCGAGGTGCGCACCAGCGCCCAGCCGCCGTTCTCCTCGCCAAGCCGGTTCGTCACTGGCACCCGGACATCGTCGAAGAACACCTCGGCAAACGCGGTCCCCCCGGTAAGGTCCCGCAGCGGCCGGATCGTCACCCCGGGGGCGTGCGCATCGATGATCAGATAGGTGATGCCGTTCTGGCGCGACTCCTGGGTGCCGGTGCGGACCAGGCAGAACAGGACGTCGGCCTGTTCGCCCCTGGTGGTCCAGACCTTCTGGCCGTTGACGACGTATTCGTCGCCCTCGCGGCGCGCCGTGGTGCGCAGCGCCTGCAGGTCGGAACCGGCATCCGGCTCGGAGTAGCCCTGGCACCAGACCTGGTCGCCGCGCAGCATCGGGCGCAGCCAGTTCTGCTTCTGCTCCTCGGTGCCGTACCGGACGATGGTCGGCGCGACGATGCCGAGGCCGGTGCCGAGCGGGCCGGGGACCCTGGCCCGGGCCAGTTCCTCCCGGTAGATGACCTGCCGGCTGAACGGCAGGTCCATCCCGCCGACCTCGCGGGGGAAGGACGGCCCGGCGTAGCCGTGGTCGTAGAGGATGTTCTGCCAGGCGCGCGTCCACTCCACCCGCGCGGCGGGGTCCCTGGGACGCGGGCCCGGCGAGTGGGTGGCGAGGAAGTTCCGCAGGATCGCCCGGAACTCCTCGTCGGTCGCCGCGTCCACGGCGTGCCGGCCGGTCGCCTGCCCGTCGGTCGCCCGCTCGTCGATCGACATTGTCATGATCAGATTCCTGCCAGCTCAGCGACGCGGGCACGGTGCCGCGCCGGGTTTCCGAACAGCAGCTCGGTGCTCTTGGCCCGCCGCAGGTACAGGTGGGCGGGATGTTCCCAGGTGAACCCGATGCCACCGTGGATCTGGATGTTCTCCTTGGCGGCGTGGGTGTACGCTGCGCCGCACCACGCCGCTGCGAGGGAGGCCGCCAGCGGCCCCTCGGGGTCGCCGGCGGCGAGCAGCGCCGCCGCGGCCGCGGCGGCGGTCCGGGCCGTCTCGACCTCGCACAGCAGGTCGGCACACTTGTGCTTGATGGCCTGGAAGGAGC
>JADGHD010000725.1 GCA_019689615.1 Frankia sp.
CTGGTGGGCTGGTATTTGTTTAAAAGAGACCGGCCCACCCGTGACCGGGGTGGGCCGACTGGCGACAGCAGGCCGGCCCTGGCGGCGACTGCCGCCGGGGCCGGCCTTTGGCGTTTCCCTGCCCGTTTGCCGGTCCGTGTGCAGTTGTTGCGACTGCCTGTCGCTAGGATCTAATATCCCACCCACTCGCGGCCCATGATCGGCTGCGGAGCGGGAGGGAGACCCATGCGCGCGTTGCGATTAGCACGTACGGCCCTGGCGACGGCCGTCGTGCTGGCCGCCAGCCTGGCTGCCTGCGGGGATGACGACAACGGCGACACGACCACCGGGGGCGGCGGGCAGGCGACGGCCGCGCCCGCGGAGGCGGAGATCAAGGCGAGCCCGCCGGACGGCTGGGGCGACGGGGGCGTCACCGTCGACGCCGCCTCGCTCGAGTGCGGGATGTCCGCAGACAACCCGACCCGTGGCATCACCGACACCGAGATCAAGATCGGCGGCCTTGGCTACCTGACCAGCCCGAACGGCAGCTCGATGGCCGGCGCGGACCTCGGCGCCAAGGCCAGGTTCGACCGGGCCAACGACGAGGGCGGCATCAACGGCCGCAGGATCAACTTCATGGGCATGCTCGACGACGGCAACGACGCCGCCCGCAACGCCTCCCAGGCCCGGGTGCTCGTCGAGCAGGAGCAGGTGTTCGCCGTCGTCCCGGTGATGGCGAGCTATGCCAACTACGTCGACACCATGTGCTCCAACGTCGTGCCGTTCTTCGGCTGGGGCTTCAACCCCGGCTTCTGCGGCAACACGATCGGCTTCGGCATCACCGGCTGCCTGGTGCCCGAGGACCGGGTCGCGTCGGCCACGATGTGGGGCGTCCTCGTCCAGGCGCTGTTCCCGGACGGGCAGCCGAAGGTCGCCCTGATCGGCTCCGACACCGACTCCTCGGTGATCGGGATCCGGGACATGGAGAAGCAGGTCGAAGCCCTCGGCTTCGACCTCGTCTACGCGGAGAACCCGGTCCCGACCGCCGGGATCACCGACACCACCCCGGTGGTCAACGACCTGATGACGGCCGCGGACGGCGGGCCGCCGGACATCATCATCTACGCCACCGACTTCGGGTCCACGAACAAGCTCATCGAGGCGCTCGCCGCGGCGGGCTACCCGGGCAGGCACCTCACCACGGTCGGCTACGACCCACGCCTGGCCGCCGCCGGCCTGCCGAGCATGCAGGGCGTGTACAGCGGCGTCCAGTGGTCACCGGCCGAGGCCGACGCGCCGGCGGTCCAGCAGCTGGTGGCCGACATCGAGAGGTACGCCCCGGACGCGGTGCTGAGCCTGCCCACCATGGCCGGGTACTGGGCCGCGGACATGTTCGTCAGGGCGGCGACCGAGGTCGGGCCCGACCTGACCGTCGACGCCCTGCTGGAGCTGCTCAACGACGACTACACCCACTACGTCGAGGGTGCCGTCGCCGAGACCCGCTTCCCGCTGAACCATGTGATCAGCGCACCGTGCGGGTCCGTCGTCCAGCTCAACGGGAACGCCTACGACATCGCCGTCGATCTCACCTGCGGTTCGCTGGTCAAGGAATAGCCCGCACCGCCCAGGGCGGACGGGTGCCGTCCCTGACCGACGCGCGGCCCGCCCCCCCCGGGCGGCCGGCCGCGCACCAGGCCGGACCGGGGTGATGGCCCGTTGGCCAGCGCTACTCGTCGTTGTGGAACTCCAGCTCCCACTCGGCGGTCTCCAGCTCGACCAGCGCCCGCAGGTCGGCGGTGAAGATGCGCAGGATGGCGAGCCGCTCGGCGACGCCGCCGTTGGGGGCACCGGGCACGCAGGCCGCCGTCCAGTCGTCCTGGAAGATCTCCAGTCGGTCGCGCACCCGCTGCGCGCCGGCGACCCCGCGCCGCCAGCCGGTGGAGAAGCCGAACAGCCGGTCGAACGCCACGCAGGCGGCCGCCGCGGCCAGGAACACGTACCCCCAGTCGCCCAGGCTGGAGTCGGAGCGGGCGATGGCGACCAGCGGGCAGATCAGGCCGACCGACGCCAGCAGGACCGCCAGGGCCCGCAGCAGCCGCGCCACCCGCTTCTGCCGCCGGTTGCGGCGCAGGTACCACTCGACGGTGTCGATCGCCTTCTTCTCGGCCCGCCGGTACAGCGTGGTCAGCACGACCTCGGTGTCGTCCCACTCCTGGGGCGAGACCACCGGCAGCGGGTCGGTGCGCAGGTCCTTGGCGTGCCGCCCGCCGCGCCGCCCCGGCACGGGCGTCGGCCGCAGGGACCGGGCCAGCGGCGATGCGGCCCCCGAAACCTCCAGATCGTGTGCCGATCCGTGCGCCACCGTCATTACGCGAACCCCCCTTGCTACCCAGCGTGCCAAGCATTCCATGTCCCGCGCCGGCGGGGATAGCTGGCCGGAACGCCATACCACCGGCTGACCATCGGGTAGCCAGCCGTTGTGCGCCCGGCGGGCGGGCGGCGACTGGTGGCGCGCGGGCCATGGGCGGTGCAGTGTTACCAGGGGCGGGTTG
>JADGHD010000726.1 GCA_019689615.1 Frankia sp.
AGAACGCCCCGGGCGAGGGCTGATTCGCCACCCGACCGGGCACCCGCCAGCGCCCGCACCCGTCCGCCAGCGCCGGCCCGGGACGGCGGTGCTGGCCGTGGGTGTGGCCGTGGGCCGGCCGGCGGCCGGTGCGCGAGCATGGGCACATGCGCGCTGCCCACACCGTCGACCAGGTCCGTGCCGCCGAGGCGCCGCTGCTCGCGGCGCTGCCCGAAGGAGCGCTCATGCAGCGGGCGGTGCACGGTCTGCTCACCCACGCGGTGCGCCGCCTCGGCCGGGTGTATGGCAGGCGGGTGGTCGTCCTGGCCGGTGGCGGGGACAACGGCGGGGACGCGCTGTGGACCGGCGCCCGGCTGGCCCAGCGCGGCGCCCGGGTGGACGCGATCGCCCCCGGCCGTACCCACCCGGCGGGCACCGCAGCCCTGCGTGCGGCCGGCGGGCGGCTGCACCCGGCTGACCAGCTCAGCGACGAGCGGCTGGGCCGGCTCATGGCCGACGCCGACCTGGTGCTCGACGGCCTGCTCGGGATCGGCGGGCGGCCGGGGCTGTCCGGCGCGTACGCCCGGCTCGCCGAGCACGCCCCGCCGGAGCGCACGATCGCCGTCGACGTGCCCAGCGGCGTGGACGCGGACACCGGCGCGGTCTCTGGCGTCGCGGTGCGGGCCGCGCTCACGGTGACCTTCGGGACGTACAAGCGCGGGCTGCTGGTCGGCCCCGCGGTCAGTCACGCCGGCAAGCTGGTGCTGGTCGACATCGGGCTGGACCTGCCGGCCCCGGACCTGGCCGCGCTCGACGACGCCGACGTCGCGGCGTTGCTGCCGGTGCCCGGGCCGGCGGACTCCAAGTACACCCGCGGCGTGCTGGGCCTGGTCGGCGGCAGCGACCGCTACCCTGGCGCGCTCGTGCTGGCCACCGGCGGTGCGCTGCGCGGCGGCGCCGGCTACCTGCGGGTCATCGCCGAGGCCCGGGCGGCCGAGCACGTGCTGCTGGCCCACCCGGAGGCCGTGGTAACCGTGATCGAGCCGGGCGACGCCGACGCGATGCTGGCCGCCGGCCGGGTCCAGGCCTGGGCGCTTGGCCCCGGGGTGGTGCCCGGCCCCGAGGCACGCCGGCTGCTCGACGCGCTGCTCGCCACCGGCCTGCCGCTGCTGCTCGACGCCGGCGGCCTCGACCCGTTCGCCGAGGCGTTCGCGTCCGGCTTCGGCGATGGCGGCCCGGCCGCCGCCCGCGAGGCGCTCGCTCGCCGTGACGGGCCGGTGCTGCTCACCCCGCACGAGGGCGAGTTCGCCCGGCTCACGACCGCCGCGCTCGGCTGGGACGGCACGAAAACCAAGGAGGCGCTGGCCGCCGACCGGCTCGGCACCGCCCGGCGTGCCGCCGCGGAACTCGGCGTGACCCTGCTGCTCAAGGGCAACCGCACGATCGTGGTGACCCCCGAGGGCAGCGCCCGGGTGAACACCACCGGCACCCCCTGGCTCGGCACCGCCGGCACCGGCGACGTGCTCACCGGCCTCGCCGGCTCGCTGCTGGCCGCCGGCCTGACCGCGCTCGACGCCGCCAGCGTCGCCGCCTACCTGCACGGCCGAGCCGGCCAGCTGGCCCCCCGCCCGCTGTCCGCCGCCGACCTGCCGGCCCTGCTGCCCGCCGCGGCCGCCAGCGTCCGCTCCCGGCAGCCAGGCCCTGTCCTCCAGTGATCACGCGAGGTGGCCCCGGCCGGCGGTGAACACGCCCCGTCCGCGGCCGCTTCAGCCGCGGACCGCGGTCGACGCTCCGCCTCGCGGCCCGCCGCCGCGCGGCGCCGGTCAGCTCTCGGCGACGACCATGGCGATCGCGACGCCGCCGTCGTGGCTGAGGGAGACGTGCCAGGACCGGGCGCCGAGGCGGGCGGCCGCGGCGGCGACCGTGCCGGTCACCCGAAGCCCCGGGCGCCCGTCCGGGGCCAGAAGGATCTCGGCGTCGTGCCACTGCAGGCCGCGTGGGGCGCCGAGGGCCTTGGCCACCGCCTCCTTGGCCGCGAACCGCGCGGCCAGCCGTTCGGGGCGGGCCAGCTCCCGCTCCGCGGCGGTGAACAGCCGCTCGGCGATCGCCGGCGTGCGCCGCAGCGTCTCGGCGAACCGGGTCACGTCGACCACGTCCACCCCGATGCCGACCACCGCCACGGGGCCAGCCTGCCATGCGGCCCGTGGCGGGCGGCGGTCAGGCGAGGCCGACGAGTGCCGGCTGGCGGTCGCGGACCGCCGCCACCGCGAACTCCAGCGCGGCCACGATGTCGGCCCGGTCCAGCTCCGGGTACCTGGCGAGCAGCTCATCCGCCGACTGGCCACCGGCCAGCGCGTCAATGATCGCCGCCACCGTCACGGTGGTGTCCCGGACACAGGCGAGCCCGTTCATCCGCTCCGGGTCTACGGTGATGCGCTCCGACGGCATGTCCCCATCCTTGTCGTCACTTTGCGTAGCTGGCAAATTACTCTGAATGAGGACCACGGCAAGCCAACACCGGCCGGCGGTGGGGCGGCCCGGGGCGGGCCGCC
>JADGHD010000036.1 GCA_019689615.1 Frankia sp.
CCAGCGGGCGCGGCTGGCCCGGCCGAGCGCGGCCGTGGGAACGACGGCGGATGGTCGTGGGTCGTGGACAACGCGGGCCTCCGAGCGTCGTGCGGTGTCCTGGCAGCTGACGGCCATCACGCTCGCCCGGCGACGGCGAACGGTCGATTACCGAGGAGGTAAGGAAGCCGGGGGCTGGACGCGGCCGGTCCGCGACCGTCAGCGCCGCCGCCACTCCTGGCGCGTCGTGAGGCCGGTTGCCCGGTCGTCGACCGCGCGGCGCGGGAATGACCGGGTACCCGGTGTGCTTGAGTCCATGCAGGAACGCCGACCAGGAAGGCCCGCGATGGCGACGGTGGAACTGACGACGGACAACTTCGACGACGTGGTCGGTGGTGACTCCGAGCTCGTCCTTGTCGACTTCTGGGCCGCCTGGTGCGGGCCGTGCCGGCAGTTCGGCCCGATCTACGAGCGGGTGTCCGAGCGGCACCCGGACGCCGTGTTCGGCAAGGTCGACACCGATGCCCAGCGCGAGCTGGCGGCGCATTTCGGAATCTCGTCGATTCCGACGCTCGTGATCATCCGGGACAACATCGTCCTCTACGCGCAGCCCGGCGCCATTCCCGAGGCCGCACTGGAGGATCTCGTCGCGCAGGCGAAGGCCCTCGACATGGACGAGGTCCGCCGCCAGGTCGCGGCCGCCGGCACCGGCGCCGGCGCGGACGGCAGCTAGCCGGCAGGAGCCGCGAACCTCTGGCTATTCCGGCCGGTACGCCTCGACGCAGGTCACCCCGGCCGGACCAGCCTCGGCCTCGTGCAGGGTGCGCGCCGGAAGGTCGAGCCGGTCCCCTGGCCGCATGGGCAGCCGCTGCCCGTCGACCAGGAAGTCGATCGCGCCCTCGACACAGAACAGCACCTTGTGCTGGGGATGGGTGTGCGCCCCGAACCAGGTACCGGGGCCGGCGGACCAGCGCGACGGCGTCAGCCCGAGCTCCCGCAGCACCCGCTCCGCGTGCTGGGGCGCGGCGGCCCCAGGTGTGACCAGACCCATATCGCCAACGTAGCCCGCCGTGGCCCGTCTGCCTCTGGTAACGAACGACGCGCCCCGTCGTAACACGGCGGGGGTAGCTTGCCCCGGCGGAGCGCCCACGTCCGCTCGTGGCGGGCGGTCGCGGCAAGCCGCCGCGCGGCGCGACGAGCGGCGGACCAGCGGCACGGCCGCGAGCAGGCCGCGGATTGCCCCGTGCCAGGCGCGACGCCCGGCCGGACAGGGCTGGTGCGGCTGGCATGGCGCCGCATGGCGAGGCGAGGAGGCTGGCATGAGCGCAGAGACCGCGGGCACGGGGGCGCCCCGGCTGACCGTCGTCAACGCGTTGCTGCTGACCATGGTGGACGGTGCCGAGCCGTTCCGCGGCTGGCTGACGGTCGACGAGGACGGCACGATTACCGGGATCGGCCCCGGCGACCCGCCAGGCGGGCCGGACGAGTCCGCTGGCGAGGTGCTGGACGTCGGCGGGGCGATCGTCGCGCCCGGGTTCATCTCCGCGCACAGCCACCTGTTCATGTCCGGGTTGCGTGGGCTCGGGGTGGGCGAGACGCTCTACGGCTGGCTCGAGGCCAACATGGCGGTACTCGCCGGTGCCGGCGTGGAGGACATGTACTGGTTCACCCTCCACGGCTGCCTGGACTTCGCGGCGAACGGGCTCACCTCGGCGTTCAACTTCACCCAGAGCCGGGTCGTCTCGCGATACGACGCCAAGGCGGGTAAGAGCACTTTCGAGCGCATCCACCCCGTCGACTTCGTCCGTCGACAGATCGACGCGGGCGTTGACGCCGGCATTCGGGTGATGTCCGCGCTGCGCCTCGACGATGACGCGCTCGACAACGACACCGAGGTCATCGAAACCTTCGGCGAGCTGGTCACCTACATCGACAAGGCCGTGCCGACGCCGCTCAACCTGGGGGCCGCGATCTTCGGCGCCGTGCAGTGGGCCGCCAGCCCGCGGACCGCGGCGCTGGAGACGGAGCTGATGCGCCGGCACGGGGTGATCAACCAGGCCCACTTCGTCGAGACGGCGGAGGCGCTGGAGCAGCAGCGGGCCAAGTTCGCCTGGTACAACGAGGCCGGAACGCTGGGGCCGCGCTTCCTGTTCGGCCACTTCGTCCACCCGACCGACGAGATGATCAACAGAGCGGCGGCCGCGGGCGCCGGGATGGTGTGGCAGCCCACCTCGAACGGCCGGCTCGGCTCGGGAATCGCAGACATCCCCCGGCTTCGGGCCGCCGGCATCCGGATCGGCGTCGGACTGGACGACCAGTCGTGCACGGACATTTCCGACCCGTTCCAGAACATGCGCATCGGCATCTACACCCTGCGGGCGCTGCACTCCGACGCGAAGGTGCTGATGCCCCAGGAGATGCTGCGGATGCACACTCTCGGCTCCGCCGAGGTGCTGGGCGTCGACGACCGGATCGGAAGCCTGGAGGTCGGCAAGTACGCCGACTTCCTAGTCGTTGACCCGCGCGACCCGGACACCGGGCCGATCTGGGACGTCTACGCGACCTACGTGTTCGCCTGCGGCCTGCGCAACCTCAAGAAGGTCTACGTCGGCGGACGGCTCGTGTATGACGCCGGCGAGCCCCCGTCGGACCTCGCCGCGGCCGCCAGCGTGGAGCTGCACGACCGGGTGGCCTTCGCCGCCCGCGAGGCCGGCATCACCACCGGTCCGCTCACCTTCGACTGATCCGCTTCCCTGGCGCAGTCGAGGTACTGCGGGCGCCGACGTCCGGGCATCCGCGGGTCCGGCGCCAGCCGTGCGGTACGGCGCGATGAGCGAAGCGGGGGGCGCGGATACCCCGGTACCTGGGCCTTCACCTGCCCCGACGACGGGGAGCCGGCGTGGTCGGGTCGGGCTGTCCGGTCGGCGCGCGTGTGGCGGATGACGCACGGCGGTCGGCCAGCCTGGCGCGGCTGGCCTGACGTCGCTCAGCTCAGCAGGTCCCGCAGCCGGGGCGGAACCAGCGGCGTGGGCGAGTCGGGGGCGAGGAGCAGCGAGAGCGGCATCCAGAAGACCTCGCTGTCGCCGTCCAGGATCGTTCCGAGTTCGTCGCGTTCGTAGAGCGACCGATCGGTGAGATCGGCGGAGAACACGAACGAGATTTCGTGCTTGGGTCTGCCCTCCCATTCGAAGACGCTTTCGAGGTTTCCCAGCGGGCGGACGTTCGCCAACCCGGTTCCGAGCTCCTCGCGTAGCTCCCGGTGCAGAGCGTCGACCGCGAGTTCACCGAAGTCGATGCCGCCGCCGAGAGGCCGGTACACGATTTGACCGGTCGACTCGTCGTGTGCCCGGTAGACGAGCAGGTCGTCGCCGCGGCGCACGACTGCGAGCACGATGGGCCGGATGCGTGGGGATGACGTCACTCATCGGACGTTATCCGACCAAGCAGGAGTGACCGGTCGTGACGCCAGATGTGAGCCGCTGTGACTCTGGGTACCCACAGGACAGACGAACTGGCCGACTGACGGTCGGGTGATTGCCGCCCGGCCAAGCCGGGACCTGCCCGCGGCAGGGGCGCCGGGCTGGGAGGAATCCGCGGATGGCGCGTGCTACCAGACAGGCGGACGGAATGCCGCTGACCGGCGGTTTCCGACACGTCTGGGCCGCTGGTCCCGCCGACGCGCCCGGCGGCGCGGCCGAACGCGGCGAGCCCGCAGTTGCGCCGCTGTGGCTCTCCGAGGCGGTCGTCGGCTTGCTGGTGATGGTCGTGGCGCTGGTCGCCTGGGTGTCGCTGGCCCTGGCCGACCTCGGGGCGCACAGCCTGCCGGCCGTCGGCGCCGTCAGCGCGGCGGCCGTCCTCCTCTGCCTGCTGCCGGCCGCGCTGGCCAGAATCCGCCGCCGGCGGCGAGCCAGGGGCGGGGCGCTGCGGATCCGGGCCGATCCTGGCGGGCTCGCGCTGACCGCCGGGATCGGGGTGCTCGCCGGGGTGATGTTCCTGCCGGGCTTTGGCTACGGCGCCGCCGACAAGGACCCCGGCGTGTACGTCGCGCACGGGATGGCGATCGCGCGTACCGGCGACTACGCGATCCCGGACCCGGCAGCGGACCGGACGCGGGTGCCGCGGGTCGAGCTAGCGTCACCGGGTGCGCGCTTCCCCGGCGTCTGGACGGCCGACGATCAGCGGGTCGTGCCGCAGTTCTACGCACTGTGGCCGGCCATGCTGGCCACGGCCGCCGACCTGGGCGGTGAACGGGCGCTGAGCGAGGTCGCTCCGGTGTGCGGCGTGCTTGCCGTGTGCGCGCTGGCGCTGACCGTCAGGCGGGCGGTAGCCGGAGCCCTTGGCGGGGGCGCCCGAGCACCGACCGGAACGTCGGCGCTCGACCAGCCGGCCCCCGCTGGTCGGCTCGCGGGCTGGGCTGCCGACGTGGGCGCGGGGCTGCACGCCCATGCTCGGGTGGCCGGGCTACTCGCCGGTGCCGTCACCGGAACCCTGCTGGCCACGAACATGCTCGAGGTCTGGCAGGCCAAGTACCAGTCGTCCGAGATCAGCGCCCAGATGTTCTCCGCGGGCGCGCTGCTCGGCGTCGTGGTGGCGCTCAACACCGGGTCGTGGCCGGCTGCGGCCGCGGCCGGGCTGCTGTCCGGGATCGGCCTGCTCGACCGGGCGGACGGGATGCTCCCGCTGCTGCTGGCGGCGGTGGCCGGAGCGGTCCTCGTCACCGCCCGACGGTTCGACTGGCGGGCGGCCGCGTTCGCGGCCGGGGTTGGCGTCGTCCTGCCGCACGCGCTCTGGCAGGCGTACTCTCCGGCGGCCAACCACGACTACACGCTCGTGAACGGCCTCCCCGAGCTGCGAACGCTCGCCGCCGGGGTCGGCGCGCTCTTCGCCGCCGGGCTGGTGGTGCGCGGTCTCGCACGGCGCCATCCCCGCCTGATTGCGCCGTGGACCCGCGGTACGCAGCGTCGCGCGGGCATTGCCGTGCTCGTGCTGGTGCTGGGCCTGTTCGTGCTCGGCCTGCTGCGCGAGCGGCTGTTCGGCCCGGACTACGCGGTGTTCAGCACGCAGGGCCGGCTCCGCACGTACGACGAGCAGTCACTGACGAGGCTGAGCTGGTTCCTGCCCTGGGCGGCGATCGCGCTGGCGTTCGCCGGAGTCGCCGTTGTGGCCCTGCGGCGCTGGAACGCGGCGCTGTGGGCGGTCGCCCTGCCGCCGCTGCTGCTACTCGGCGTCTACGCCTGGCACACCCGCAACTCCGTCCGGCTGATGTGGTGGGCCCGCCGGTACGTCCCGGGCGTCGTGCCGGGCCTGCTCGCCCTCGCCGGGATCGCGATCGGCGTGCTGTGCGTGCTACTCGCGGTAATGGCGGCGCGCGACCTGCGCCGGGTCGTCCCGCCGCTGGCTACGGTCCCAGCCGCGATCGCCACGGGCTGCCTGCTGGTGTTCTCCCTTCCGCAGTCCCTGCCCCTGCGCGGGCACGACGAGCTCGGTGGCAGCTTCGCGGTGACCGCGGAGCTGGCCGCGCTGGCACAGGGCCGCGACGGCGTGTATCTCTGGCCCCGCCGCCCCTGTTGTCTGTCCGAGACCGCGCTGTTCGCCGGCGCCCTGTGGCTCGGCCGCGGCCAGCTTTCGGTCCTCCTCCCGGCTGACCAGGGTGACTGGCCCGATTACATCGCCTCGTTCCGCCGCGGCTTCCCGGACTCACCCCTGTTCGTCATCGGCGACAGCCCGACCCCACCGAGGATCGCGGGCACGCGGCTGGTCCCCGTGCGCCGCATCCAAGCAACCCTGCCGTTCTGGGAGGAAAGCGTCACGTCCCGCCCCAACCGAGCCACCACGGTCCCGGTCGACATCACGGTCTGGCGAGTCGCCGGCACCTGACGCCGGCCAGATCGCGCGACGTCATGCGGGCCCGCGCCGGCCGGACGGGCGCTCGGTGGTGATCGACGGGTCCTGCCAGCGCAGGCGGACCTTGGCGGTGGTGGGGCCGCCGGGCGGGCTGGTGACCGTGAACTCGCCGTCCATCGCGCGGACGCGTTCGCCGAGGCCGGCGAGGCCGCCTCCCGGTTCCACCCGGGCGCCGCCGCGGCCGTCGTCGGTGACGGTCAGTTCCAGGAACTGGCCGGAGCGGACGAGCCGAACGGTCGCCGACCGGCCGCCGCTGTGCTTGCTGATGTTGGTGAGCAGCTCGGAGGCGGTGAAGTAGAGCAGGCCCTCGATGGCCGACGACGGCCGCGCGGGCAAATCGACGTCGACGGTCACCGGCACGGCGCACCGGCCCGCGGCGTTCGCCAGTGCCGCGCCCAGGCCGCGTTCGGTCAGGATCGCCGGGTGGATACCCCGGGCAAGGTCGCGCAGCTCGCGCAGCGCCGCCTTGACCTCGTCGTGCGCCTGATTGACCACCTGGGCCGCGGTCTCGGGGTCCTCGGCCATCCGCTCCTTCGCGAGACCCAGGTCCATCGCCAGCGCGACCAGGCGTGCCTGCGCCCCGTCATGCAGGTCCCGCTCGATGCGGCGCCGGTCTTCGGCCGCGGCGTCGACCATCGTCTCCCGCCTGGCCTCCAGTTCCCGGATCCGCCGCTCCATCGCGCTGGACGGCGACAGCAACGCGGAGATCATCGCCTTCTCGACAGCGGCGAACGCGTGCGTGATGTACGGCAGCACGGGCCACAGGGCGATGAGGAACACGAGCGTGACGACGAACGTGATGATTCCCCAGGGCAGCCGGATCAACAGGTAGATCACGCTGCGCCAGCCGACCGGGTCGGCGATCCTGGTCCACGGCCAGGCGAAGAAGCCACCGCTCGTGGGCAGCTTCGATGGCGTCGGAATGCTGTGCCCCAGCAGGACCCGGGCCCGCCACCGGTCCACGCGGCCGAACACCTTGCAGACCGTGAGCCCGACCGCCAGCAGCGGCAGGCCGATGACGGTGACGGCCAGGCCAGCGCCCAGCGAGATCATCACCACCGTGGTCACGAACCCGGCGATCCCGAGCGGGAGGTTCAGCAGAAGATAGATGATCTCCTTCCAGGTCCGCCCGCCCAGCGCCAGCAACGGGATGCCCCCGTCCGGGCGCTCGGCCGGCGCCTCGCTGGCGCCACTACCCGCCGACGCATCAGCCGCCTCGGTCTCACCCACATCGTTGGTGACGACGGCACCACGGCGGTTGACCGCGTCGTCGGCCTGGCCGAGGCCGATGCCGTCGAGGCGCGTGCCCGCGCTGTCCACGTCCCTTTCCACGGTCATCAGCCTCCCTGCCCGCCCAGATCGACGCCATGGGCGCAGACCGCCGCCGATGGTCGGGAGAATCCCACCCTCGCCGCGGTGCCCGCCCCCGTCAGCGGGCGCCAGCCCGGCGGGCGCACCACGCACGCCCACACCCACCTGATTTCATGCTCGCGAATCAGCTCGGCGCAGGGTAAGGGGAGGGCCAGCGGACCGTGGCGCCCAGCAACGCCGGCACGCCCTCTGGCGATGACATGGACACGTTCGGGTACCGACCACCGCCGCGCCGCAGCCCTCGCACGAGATGTCGCCCGGCAACCGAGGGAGGAGGCAACCGACAGCGAGGTCGACTTTGGTAAGCGCCTTCAGACGGTTTCGCAGCGTTGTTCGACTACGTACGCTGCCGTTCATGGGCGCGGCGACGGCTGGCGGGCGCGTCGGAGTGCGCCGGCTGGAGTACCGCTGGCTGCTGCCCGCTCTGCTTACCCAGGAGATCGACCCGGACGAACAGCCGGACTCTCTCGGCCGAGGCCGGCCGGTGCCCAGGTCGGCCCGCGACTGGGTCGTCGACGCGGTCTTCTTCCTGATGGCCGTCTGGGCCGGGCTCGGACTGTGGCTGGCCACCGGATTCATGCACGCGGACGCCGTGCCCGGTCTGCGCATAGCCGACCTGGCCGCCGGGTTCGTGACCTGCCTCTCGCTGTGGTGGCGCCGACGCTGGCCGGTCGTTCTCACCCTCGCGACCACCCCGTTCGCCGCCTTCTCGACGTCAGAGAGCGTCGCCGGGCTGATCCTGATGTTCACTGTGGCCGTCCACCGCAGGCTGCCCATCACCCTCGGCGTCGGCGTGATCTTCCTGCTGCCGGCATTCATCCTCCCGCTCATCTGGACGGACGGCAGCTCCTCGTATCGCGGCTCCGTGGTGTTCTCGATCGTGCTGATCGTGCTGGTGACCGGCTGGGGGATGTTCGTCCGGGCACGCCGGCAGCTCATCCTGTCCTGGCGGGCGCGGGCCGCCCTGGCCGAGGCCGAGCGGCACCGCCAGGTCGCCGACGCCCGGCGGGCCGAACGGCTGCGGATCGCCCGGGAGATGCACGATGTGCTGGGCCACCGGCTGTCGCTGCTCAGCCTGCACGCTGGCGCGCTGGAGTTCCGGCCGGACGCCCCACCAGAGCAGATCGCCCAGGCAGCCGGGGTGGTGCGGGCAAGCGCGCAGTTGGCGATGAGCGAGCTGCGCCAGGTGATCGGCGTGCTGCGGGAGGACGACCTGGGCCCGGCGGCCCCCGCGGGTGACGCCGCCGACGCGGGTCGGCGGCCAGCTTCGCCCCAGCCGACGCAACCCTCGGCGGGCGCGGCCGAGCGGGCGAGGCGGCCGGTATCGGCACCGCTGGCGCTGCCGCCCGCGCCGGCGCCGAAACTGACCGACCTGCCGGAGCTGGTCGACGAGTCCCGCCGGGCGGGAGTTGCCATCCGCGCGCACTACCAGCTCAGCGAGCCACACACGGCGTCGACCACGACCGCCGGCAGCGCCTACCGGATCGTTCAGGAGGCGTTGACCAATGCCCGCAAGCATGCCCCGGGCGAGCTCGTGCACCTTCTAATCGACGGGTCGGCGGTGAGCGGGCTGCACATCGAGGTCCGCAACCGGCGCAGCGGCCCGCGCCCCATCCGCGCGCCGGAACCGGCGACTGGGCCAACCGCTGCGGCGGGCGGCGGAGCCAGACCGGGAGCGGCGCCGCTCGGCGCTCGCCCCGCGGCTGTCGCGCCCGTCGCCGGGTCAGGCCTCGTGGGCCTGACCGAGCGGGCAACGCTGGCCGGCGGGGCGCTGCGGCACGAGGTGACGCCCGAGGGAGAGTTCCTGCTCCAGGCCTGGCTACCGTGGACACCCGACGGCGACAGCGGCGCGACGAACGAGACCACCACAGCGGACGGGAAGACGAGCGCCGGCCCGGGCTCGGCCGGCAGGTCGCTTGCCAGCGGCGCGGGCCGGGTCATCGACGCCGCCGAGCGCGGTCTGCTGCGCGGCCTCATCGCGCGGGTCGGATGACCAGCCACAGGGCAGCGGGCGCGGCGAGCGCGACCAGGCAGCGGACAACGACGTCGATGCCGACGGGACGGACATGACCAGCGCGACGAACCACGACGCCGAGCACCGGGGGGTAGGAGACGACGACGGCGGCTCGCCGCGGCCGGTACGGGTACTGGTGGTCGACGATGACCCGCTGGTCCGGGCGGCGCTGGCGATGGTGTTCGGCGGCGCCGACGCGGTGGAGGTCGTCGGCGAGGCGGCTGACGGCGACGAGGTGGTCGCGGCGGTCGACCAGTGCGCCCCGGACGTCGTGCTCATGGACATCCGGATGCCCCGGATGGACGGGCTGGCCGCCACCGAGCTGCTGCGGGCCCGGCCGAACCCGCCGGAGATCGTCGTCCTGACCACATTCGACGCGGATGAACACGTGCTGCGGGCGCTGCGGGCCGGCGCGAGCGGCTTCCTGCTCAAGGACACCGCGCCAGCGGAGATCGTGCGAGCGGTGCGACGGGTGGCCGCCGGTGACCCGATCCTCTCCCCTGCCGTCATCCGCCGGCTGATGGCCCACGTGGCCACGAGTTCGACGATCGGCGCCCCGTCCGGCGGCACGGGGGCGACCAGCGGGGCGGCGCAGCCGGCGGGAGCGGCCGGGCAGCAGGCAGACCCGGGTGCCGGTGGCCACGGGCAGGTCGGCGCTGATCCGCGCCGCGACCGGGCCCGGCGGCTGCTCGCCCAGCTCAGCGAGCGCGAGCGGGAGGTGGCCGTCGCCGTCGGGCGTGGGCTGTCGAACGCCGAGATCGCCGGCCAGCTCTACATGAGCGTCGCGACCGTCAAGTCCTACGTCTCGAAGCTGCTCACCCGCCTCGGCCTGGACAACCGCGTCCAGATCGCCCTGCTCGTCCACGACGCCGACCTCGACGAGTAGGAAGCCACCAGGCTGGTCGGGGTAGCTGCCGGTCGGTTCCCGCCCACGCCGGGGGCGGGGCCGGCGGGCGTAAGTCCAGGAACGAAGACCAAGGTGGAAGCGCGGGTAGCCGATCGGCGGTAGGCGGCGCCCTGATGCCGGGAGCACGCTGTCGGCATGGGTTTTCGGGTCGACGTCGCCGGACTCACCGTCCGCTACCGAGGCGGCGGCAATGCGCCGGCGCTGGCCGACGTCTCGTTCACGCTCGAGGCAGGCCAGGTGTGCGGGCTGTTCGGCCGGGAAGGCGCCGGCAAGTCGACACTGCTGGCGACCCTGGCCGCCTACCGGCGACCGTCGGCCGGGACCGTCCGCGTGGCCGGTGAGGACCCGTACGAGAACCCGCGGCTGATGAGCCAGACGTGCCTGGTCGATCGGGCCGGCGGGCTCGCGGTCGACGAGTCGACGACGATCCGCGAGGTCTTCGAGCTCATCGAGCTGCTCCGCCCCGGCTGGGACAAGGCGTACGCGGACGCGTTGGTCGAGCTGTTCGAGCTGCCGCTGCGGGCGAAGGTCCGCGAGCTGGCGCGCAGCCGGCGGGCGGCGCTTGCCGTGACCATCGGGTTGGCCAGCCGGGCGCGGCTGACCATGTTCGACGAGCCGCACCTCGACCTGGATCTCACCGACCAGCTCGCCTTCTACCGGGAGCTGCGGGCCGAGACACGCGACCGCCAGCGCACCGTGATCCTTGTCGGCGGGATCGGCGCCGCCGCCACCGCTGCCCTGGCCGACGCCAGCGGCAGCCAGCGCGGCGGGCCGGCGGACGAGGCGGCCAGCCCGGACGACCTCCTCGACCAGATCGTCGTCCTGCGCCGGGGCAGGCTGGTCGCCGCGGCGCCGGCCGCGAATCTGCGCAGGGTGGGCACCGAGCTCACCGGCCTGGCCGACGCCGTGACCGCCTTCCTGGCCAGCGCGTTCGGCGACGCGCCCACCGTGCTGGCCGACCGCCGGCTCGGCCGGCTGCGGTCCGTGGTCGTCGTCGGCAGCCTGCCGGCCGACCGCGCCGCCGAGGCCACGGCGGCCGGGATAGACGTCGGTCCAGTACCAACACGGGACTTCGTCAGCTACCTCATCGATGACCGGCAGCGCGCCGGGGAAGCCCGGGAGCACTCGTCATGACCGGCTCCCACCAGCCCAGGCCCGGTGAAGGGCGGCTGTCCGCCGGCAGCCCCAGGCCCGGCCCGAACGACCGCCAAGGTGGCGAGGGTGGCCAGCCCCACGCCAGCGCCTCCCTGCCGCCCGCGGGCCAGATCACGGCCACAGCCGCGCGAACTCGGACGGCCGACGGCAAGGGCGCGGTACGACGGGCTGGCGGGCCCGGCTCCCCGCCGTCGTTGGTCAACGCGTCGATTGTCACGACCGTTGGCACGCTGATCTGGGTCGGCCTGCTCTGGCTGGCGCTAGCGGCGATCTTCGGGATCGTGCTCGGCATCGTCGCGGTGGCGGGATCCCTGGACAGCAGCCTCTGGCAGAGCGGGTTCTCCGGATGGCAGCGGATCGTGATGTTCGCGGCCGGCTACACGATGACGTCGGCATTCGGGCCGATCCTGATCGGCAACGGGGTCACCCGCTCCCGGCTCGCCGGGGCGGCCACCGTGACGATGGTCGTCCTCGCGCTGGTCGGCGGCCTGTTCGTGGCGCTCGGCTACACGTTGGAAGGGCTGGTCTTCTCCGCCCTCGACTGGCCACAGGAACTGCGCGGCGGCCAACGGGTGGACGGCATCAGCGACATCGTGCGGCTGGGCTTCGCCCACGTCGGCCTGTTCACCTGCTACTTCGCCGCCGGACGGTTGGTCGGCATCGCCAGAGGGGCGCTGGGCCCCGACGAGTTCGTCCTGCTCATCCCGCCCGCGCTGATCCCGCCGGCGGTCGCGGAGCTGTTCCTCATCCACGACCTCGCCGGTCTTCCACTGATCGGCCAGGTGAACCTCGACTGGGTGCCCTCCTCCTGGGCGGTGGGCCTGCTGGTCTCGCTGGCCGCCGCCGCCGTGGCCACCGTGATCGCCCACCCCGCCAGCCGGGCGATCACCCTCCCGATCGGCCGCCAGCCCGGTTAGGCCGCGATCAGACACCGCGGCCAGCCGCGCCTTTTTCGGCCGGGTACAGCACCGCGGCGAGCCCTGCGTCCGGACGGAGCAGGCGCCGCGGTGGGTCGGGTGCGCGCCGCCGATCCGCGGCGGTATGGGGGATCGCGGCGCCCGCGGTCAACGCACCCGCGGTCAACGCACCCGCGAAAACGAGCAGTTCGCGCACGCGCCGGATGGCCGGGCACCGGCATTTCGTGGCGCCTGTCAGGCGACCAGCGCGGCGGTCACGCGGACATCCCTGACGGCTGGCGCCAGGACAACGGACGCCGACGCCGAGACATCATTCCCACCGGCCCACGAGCCGGGGCCACAAGCGCCCAGAGGCGGGGGCCCTGCGCATCAGGAGCGATCGTCACCCGTCACCGCCTGCGTCACAGCGCGACCATCCAGCTCGTTTGGGCGAGCAGTCATCAGCAGACGGACCGCTCGTTTTTCCAGAATCTTCCCAGATCAATCTGTGATGCCCATCACATGACGCTCCACACATCCACGGTGGCCCAACGACTTGCACGCAGCGTGACAGATCTGCCCGAGAAGAGGCGAGTTCGGCGGCTTGTGGCTACCCGTTGTAGCTAGTTACGGTTGCTCCACTCGTACGAAGCACCGGCCCGGACGCCGAGTTCTGCCCCCGGGCCGGTGCCCCCTCCGAGTCAATCGCTAGGGCAGAAGTGGGGGAACCACCTTTCCTCCGGGCGGGCGCAAGAACGCCAGCCCTCGGGGTGAAGCCGGCCACCGTCGGCGCATTTTTGGGCGCCTTCATCGCGGAGCCGGCCGGGCTACCCGGCCCGAACCCGACAGCTAACCTCACAGGCGTGCGGGAAAGAATTTCACAAGCATGCTCAGCAAGGGCCGTCACCGTAAGAAGAAGAGCAGCCTTCGCCGCCGCGGTTCGACCATGATTGCTGCTGGTGTCCTCTCCGCGACCGCAGCGGGCACCCTTGCCATCACCGCCGCTCCCGCCAGCGCCGCGACCAGCATCGTTCCCGACGTCACCATCGCCAGCCTCGCCCGTAACTCGGGCCTCGAAGGCTGCAAGGGCGTCAACCTGGCCACCTGGGTGGCCATCGCGCTCGCCGAGTCCGGCGGCAACCGGTATGCCCACGCGAGCGTCGGCGAGGACTCGCGCGGCCTCTGGCAGATCAACCTGCGCGCGCACTCCAGCTGGGTCGGTAACCGTGACCTGTACGACCCGGCGACCAACGCCTGGGCCGCCGCCCAGGTCTGCAAGGGCTCCGGCCCGCGCGCATGGAGCGCTTACACGAACGGGTTGTACGCCAAGTACCTGTCGCGCGGTAACGCCGCCGCCGCGGCGCTCGGCAGCGGTAGCACCGTTGCGCACTTCGCGAGCACCACCAGCGCGCCCGCCACCACCAGCCCAACCGCCTGGTACCTGTCGATGGCCAGGAACCACGGCGTCTACCTGGACGCGGTGCGCCAGGTCCAGCAGAAGCTCGCCGACCTGGGCTACCCCATCAGCGTTGATGGCTACTTCGGCCCGCAGACCAACCACATGGTGAAGGACTTCCAGGCCAAGCACGGCCTGCTCGTCGACGGCATCGTCGGCCCGCAGACCCACGAGGCGCTCTTCGGCTAGTCCGACCTGCCACGGGCCCGGACCCGGGCCCGCGCAGCCATCCCGCGACGTCCCTCCCGCCGCGGGAGCCCGCGAACCGCCCTGGCCTCCCTCCTGTCAAGGCCAGGGCGGTTCGTGATTCCCGGCCGATTCCCGCTGGCGGCCGGCGGCCCGCGTCGGCTGCGCCACTCGGCCCGCTTTCGCCGGCCCGCCGCCCCCTTCCCGCGAGGTCGCCGGGCCCAGCACCCGGAGCGCCGTGGCGGTGACTTCGGCGACCGGCGTGGACGCGTCGATGACGATGAACGTGGCGAACTCCGGCAGCGTGCGGTAGCCGGCGTCGACCGCGGCCAGGTGCGCCGGGTCCTCCAGGTCGTAGCCCCTGGCCAGCACGCGGCTCGCGGCCTGCTCCGGTGGGATCGCCAGGTAGCACACCGTGTCGGGGCGGGGGAAGAGCGCGTAGAGCGCACGGACGATCTTTTCGCCGCCATCCCCGCGGGCCCGCATGACCGCGTACTGGCAGTAGACATACCGGTCCATCACGGCGGCCCGGCGGACCACGGTCGCGACGAGGAGCGAGCGGGCGATCGACAGCCAGCGGGTCGTCACCTCGGCGGCCAGGTACCCGTGCCGGCCAAGCAGCTGCCGCGCGTCGCGCAGCCGAACCAGGCGCGCTACCCGGTCCATCGTCCGCCGGCCGCCCGCGTTCAGGTGATACGTGGCCGGCAGCCCGGCCGCGGTGAGTTCCCTGGCCAGCCGGCGCGCCAACGTCGTCTTCCCCGCCCCGTCCACCCCGGCGACGACGATCACCTTCGGCCTGATCCGCACACGTCACCGTATCCTCACGGACCGCCAACATCGGCGAGGATGCAGCGCTTCCGGTAGCTCTCCCCCACGGCTCCACCGTCTGTGGTCTGACGGACGGAAGGCCGGACGAGCCGGCGACGTACGCGCGCCGGCTGCCAGGATCACCGTGTGTCGGATGCCCACGCAACGAGGGCGGGTAGCCCGTGGTTCGCCGAGCTCGACGGCGAGCCCGTCGGGGTCGCGGAGCTGGGGGCGCTCGCGCTCGCCAACGTCGGTCACTTCACGACCATGCGGGTCGAGCCACCTGGCCTGGTACGCGGGCTCGAGCTACACCTCGACCGGCTCGTCACGGACTGTCGGACGGTCTTTGGCGTCGAGCTGGACCGCGAGCGGGTCCGCCGGCTGGCAGCGCGGGCGGTCGCCGGGCGAGCGGAGCCGGTGGTCGTTCGGGTGACCGTCTTCGACCCGGCGCTGGATATCGGGCATCCGTCGGCCGCGGCGCACCCGCGGGTCCTGGTCACCGTCCGCGCCGCCCCGGCCGGGGGCGCCGCCGCACCCGCAGCGCTGCCGCCGCTGCGGCTGGGAACTCGCCGCTTCCGGCGGGATCTGCCGGTGGTCAAGCATGTCGGCCTGTTCGGCCCGCTGTTCGAGCGAAGCGCCGCGCAGCGCGCCGGGTTCGACGACGCTGTGTTCGTCGACGACGAGAGCGCGATCACCGAGGGGCCTACCTGGAACATCGGCTTCTTCGACGGCGAGCGGGTCGTCTGGCCCGATGCCGACGTGCTGCCGGGCGTCACCATGCGACTCCTGCAGCGCTCGCCGCTGCGGCTGGACCAGCCAGCCGTGGCGGCCACCGCGCCCATCAGCGGACATGTGACGGCCCGGGTCACGCTCGCCGACGTACACCGGATGGAGGCGGCGTTCGTCAGCAACGCCGCGAACGCGGTCCGTCCGGTCGCCGCCATCGACGACGCCCGGTTCCAGCCGGACCACCCGGTCCTCGCCGCCCTTGCCGCCGCCTACGCGGCGATCTCGCCGACACCCCTGTGACCAGGGGTCGCGCCCGGCTGTCGCTGTCCTCGCCGTGACCGCGCGGGCGGGTCGGCTCAGACCTCCTCCGCCTGCGACTCCTGCTCAGGTGGCGGTGCTGGCTCGGAGCCCGAGTCCGGCGGCGGCTGGATCGTCGGCGCAGGCGGCTGCGTCGACGCGGGCGGCTGCGTCGGGTCCGGTGGCTGCGTCGGGTCCGGTGCCGGCTCGTCCGTCGGCGGGGGCAGAGTCGTCGCCGGCGGCGGTGGCGGTGGGGGCGGCAGAGTCGGCTCCGGCTCCTGCGTGGGCAG
>JADGHD010000727.1 GCA_019689615.1 Frankia sp.
CATCCCCCATGTAGCTCCGGAGCGTGGTCTCGGATATGTTTATAAGACACCGGTCCAGCCCACGGGATGGACACGACCAGCCCGCCCCCCACGACCAGCGCGGCTGACTGGTCCGGCACGGCTGGCCCGGCCAACGGGGCCGGGCCGAGCGGGGCCGGGCCGGCCGGCGAGCCCTGGGCCGGGCCGCAGGGCAGGCGCGGCGAGGGGACGACGGCCTACGGCGCCGGGCGGCGCGACCTGAGCTGGCAGTTCCCGCCGCAGGAGGTCGTCGCCTCCTACCGCACCCACGACCAGGCCAACCAGGCGGTGTACTACCTGGCCGACCACCGGTTCCCGATCGAGCGGACCTCGATCGTCGGCCGGGGGCTGACCAGCGTCGAGCGGATCACCGGGCGGCTGACCTGGCGGGAGTCGTTCACCAGGTCGCTGGTCGCCGGCGGGGTCGCCGGTGCGCTGATCGGCTGGATCTTCGGGCTGCTGGACTGGGTGAACCCGCTTCGGACGGCGTTCACGCTGGCGCTGTGGGGCCTGCTGTTCGGCGCGGTGCTCGGCGCGATCGTCGGCCTGCTGACGCACGCGCTGGCGACGTCCGGCTCGAGCCGGCCCGGCCGGGTCACCGCCGCCCGCGGCTACCAGGCCGAGAGCTACGACCTGATGGTCGACGCCGAGCTGGCCGAGAAGGCCCGCAGCATCCTGGTCGTCGGCGGCTACCCGGTCACCGGGGCGGTCCGCCGCGACGCCGTCCGCGGCCAGAGCGAGTCGCTCACCGAAGGCCTGGCCGCCCCACCCGGCACGTCGTCGCGCTCGGGTGGGGCGTCGCCAGGGCCCGCGGGCGCCGCCGGCTCCCCGGAGCACCCGGCGACTCGCCCGGGCAAGCGTTTCTAGCGGGTCACGCCGCCCCGACGGCGCTCTCGCTCTCGTCGACACCGAGCTCGGCGAGCAGGCGGGAGCGCAGGGCCACGAACTCGGGGTGCGAGCGCGGGCGCGGCGCGGGAACGTCGACCGGGACGTCCAGCGAGAAACGGCCGCCGGTGAGCACGAGCACCCGGTCGGCCAGCAGGACCGCCTCGTCCACGTCGTGCGTGACGAACAGGACGGCCGGCTGGTGGCGCTCGCACAGCTCGCGGAGCAGGGCGTGCATGCGGATCCGGGTGAGCGCGTCGAGCGCGCCGAACGGCTCGTCGAGCAGGACCAGGTCGGGCTCGCGAACCAGCGCCCGAGCGAGCGCGACCCGCTGCGCCTCACCGCCGGACAGCGTGACCGGCCAGGCCCGCTCCCGGCCGGCCAGGCCCACCTCGGCCAGCGCCGCCCGGCCGCGCTCGGCGACCTTCGGGCCGGTCAGGCCGAGCACCACGTTGCCCAGCGTGCGGGTCCACGGCAGCAGCCGGGCCTCCTGGAAGACCACGGCGCGCCGCCGGGCCGCGAGCACCTCCCCATCGATGCCGGTGTCGAACCCGCCGAGGATGCGCAGCAGCGTGCTCTTGCCCGAGCCGCTGCGCCCGAGCAGAGCGACGAACTCGCCGGCACCGATCGTCAGGTCGACGCCGTCGAGCACGACCCGCTCGCCGAACGCCCGCCGCAGGCCGCGGACCCGCACCGCGACCCCGGCCGCCGGCTCGGCGCCCGCCCCGGGCACGGGCGCGACCGGCGCGGCGGGGTCGGTGTCGGGCGCTCTCAGGTGCCCGTGAAGCCGCGTCGCCATGACAGCAGGCTCCTTTCCAGGACGCGGACGATGCCGTCGCAGAGCAGGCCGAGCACGCCGTAGAGGACCAGGCAGAAGATCATGATGTCGGTCCGGTTCCACGACTGGGCGCTGTTGAGCAGGTAGCCGATCCCGGAGTCGGTGTTGACCTGCTCGGCGAAGACGAGCAGCAGCCAGGCGACACCGAGCGACCAGCGCAGCCCGACCAGGAAGCCGGGCACGGCACCGGGGATGATCACCCGCCGGATGAGCCCCAGCCGGCCGAGCCCGAAAGAGCGGCCCGCCTCGACGAGCCTGAGGTCGACGCCGCGGATCGCGGCGAAGGTGTTCATGTAGATCGGGAAGGTCACGCCGACCGCGATCAGGAAGATCTTGGCCGACTCGCCGATCCCGATCCAGACGATGATCAGCGGCAGCAGCGCGATGACCGGGATCGTGCGCAGGAAGTTCATCGCCGAGTCGACGAGGTCCTCGCCGATGCGGAAGAACCCGGCGATGACCGCGAGCACCAGCCCTGTCGCGATGCCGAACAGCAGCCCCCAGGCCACCCGGTAGAGCGACACGGTCAGGTTCTCGGTCAGCTCCCCGCTGCTCCACAGCTCGTTGGCCGCGCTCGCGACCTGCGCCGGCGACGCCAGCATCCGGTCGGCGACCAGGTCGGTGGCGGTGACCAGCAGCCAGGCGAGGAAGAGCACGAGCGGCCCGGCGAGCCGGCGCACCCACCCGGGCACGGAGCGGCCGCGCCCGGCCGACCGCCTCCCCCCGGTCGGGTCCTCCAGCTCGGGCCCGCTCGCTGCCGGTCCAGCCGCAGTGCC
>JADGHD010000728.1 GCA_019689615.1 Frankia sp.
GCCCCCGCCAGCCCCCGCCGCGTCCACATCGACTGGGACGGGTCAGCCTCCAGCGCGCTCGACCCGGAGGACTCCGTCGGCTGGCGCGGCGACACCGACCGCGACCTGGCCCGCCTCCTCGACGAACTGCCGCCGCATCACCTCGACCGCTGACCCGGGCGCTCGGACCGGCCGGCCCCGCCGGACGACGCGCCGGCCGTGCCGGCGACCTCCTCGGCCACCGCGAGCAGCCGGCGCGCGAACTCCTCCGGCGCCTCCAGGTGGGCGGCGTGCCCGCAGCCGGGCAACACCCGCACCGGCAGGCCCAGCCCGCGCCGCAGCGCCTCGGCGGCCTGGTGGCGCACCGGCGGGGAGTGCTCGCCGACCGTGACCACGACCGGCCCGGCGCCCGGCGGGATCGCCGCGGGCTCGAACCGCTGGAACATCGCCAGGTCCCGCTCGACCGCGCCATGGTCCGCCGGCGCGTGGGAGACCTGCCAACGGCTGCCGTACAGCGTCCGCCCGAACGCCGCCACCCCACCGGCGGCGAAGGCGGCGGCTACCGGCGCCAGCAGCCCGGGCAGCAGCCGGCCCACCGCCGGCTCGTGCAGCACCGCGCCGGCCAGCGGCATCCCGGCGGCCAGGGCCGCAAGCCCCAGCGTCGCCCCGCCGCTCACCCCGCCGTACACCACCGGGCCGGCCGGCAACGGCTCCAGCTCACCCGCCGCCACCCGCGCCGGCCCAGGCCCCGTCCCGTCCGCGCCCGCCGCGCCGGCGGCCTGCGCCAGCCAGGCCCGGACGGCCGCCAGCTCCCTGGTCAGGTCCCCGGTGGACGGCCGGTCCGGCGCGAGCACGACCTCCCCGGGCAGCGCCCGGCGCACCCCGGCCCAGATCGCCCCGGTCGTCGCGGCGCCGTGCACCAGCAGGAACGCCGGCCTCATCACGCCATCGGCCTCCGCATCCGCCGCCTGACCCACGGGCTGGGGACATCCTCTGTCAGCCCACGGCCCACCAGCGCGGGCAGCGCGCCGGTGACCCAGGAACGTAACAGCGGACAGCTCGGTCCTGACCCGGATCTCGGCCCAGGCCCGCACGTCAGCGCCCCAGACGCGCGCCCCCAGGCGCGGCCCGGCCGACCCCGACGGGGCCTCCTCCTGCGACCCAGGAACGTAACAACGGAAGCATTGATCCGAAACACGTTCTCCCTACCTTCATCTGTGTACACCGGCTTGTATACAGCCCGGTATGCAGAAGGGGACGACGTCATCGTGGCCCGCCCACCGCCACCACCTCGCCGCGACGCGGCTGACGCCAGCGCGCCGGCCCCGGGAGCCGGTGGCGCGCGTCACCCGGGACCGGAGAACCGGTCCGTGGCATCAGGGGGGTGCCACGGGCGGGGTTCTCATGGCGGATGCTCGGCTGCATGACATCGACACAGCCGCCGTCCGCCGCCCGGCCTCCCGCGGCGGCGCGCAGCCTGCGCGAGCACGCCTATGTCGAGCTGCGCAACCGGCTGATGTCCGGGGAGTTCTCCTTCCGGGACCGGCTGACCGAGGAGCGCCTGGCCGCACTGCTCGGGGTGTCCCGGACACCGGTCCGGGAGGCGCTGACCCGGCTCGCCGGCGACGGCCTGGTGGAGAAGCGGCCCGACGGCGGCTACTACCCGGCCGAGCCGGACCTCGCCGGCCTGCGCGACCTCTACGAGATCCGGGTCGTGCTGGAGCTGCGCGGGCTGGAGCGCGCCCTGGACACCGGTACCCGGCACGACCCAGAGCTGCTGGAGCCGTTGCGCGACCGCTGGCGGAAGCTACGCGCCGACCCGCCGTCCCCCGACCCGTCCTTCGTCGCCCTTGACGAGGGATTCCACCTGACGCTGTCCCGCGCGTCCGGCAACGTCGAGCTCGCCAACCTGCTCGACGCGGTCAACGCCCGGATCCGGCCCGTCCGGATGCACGACTTCCTCACCGCCGACCGCATCCACCTCACGATCGAGCAGCACCTCGGCATCGTCGAGTACGTGCTCGCCGGTGACGTGGCCGAGGCGGTGCGCGCGCTGCGCCGGCATGTCGGCGAGTCGATGGACGTCGTGGAGAAGCGGGCCGCCCGCGCCATCACCCAGATGGTGCTCCGCCGCGGCCGCACCCCGCGCCAAGGCCCGTGACATCGCCGGGCTGCCACCCGCGCCGTCGTCGCCCAGGACCACCGGTCCCCTGGCGGCGCCGGCGGCCGGGTGGCGGTCCAGCGGCCGTCGCGTGACCGGCCGGGTGGGGCTCGCTCCACAGCCGGCCACGCGCGGCGCGCGCGGCCGAGGAACCGGAAGGTCGCGATGTCAGCACAGGCCGGGCACACGCCCGGCGTCCTGTCAGCACAGGCCGGGCACACGCCCGGCGTCCTGTCAGCACAGGCCGGGCGCACGCCCGGCGTCACGCCAGCACAGGCCGGGCATGCTCCCGGCGTCACGTCAGCACAGGCCGGGCGCACGCCCGGCCTGTGCTAATTCTCTTATACACAAAATACCCAGCCCACACAA
>JADGHD010000729.1 GCA_019689615.1 Frankia sp.
AACACCCCCCCGTGGGTCCCCCCCCGCCGCCCCCCACCGGGGCCCCCCCCGGGGGCGGGGGGGGGGGGCGACAACTTCGACTGGTGGGCGCCACCGCCCGGCCGGCGCCCGCCGCTGCCCGGCCGCTACCGTCCGCCGTACCGCCTACGCCCGACGTGATTCCAGGAGCTTCCTGTGTCGATCGGCCTCACCGAGGACCACGCCGCGCTCGCCTCGAGCATCCGCGGCTTCGTCGCCCGGCATGCCCCGTCCAGCGCGACCCGCGCCGGCATGGACCGGTACTCGACCGGCGAGGTGCCGGCCTACTGGGACGGGCTGGTCGAGCTGGGACTGACGTCGCTGCACCTGCCGGAGGAGTACGGCGGCGGTGGCGCCGGCTACCTGGAGCTCGCCGTGGCGCTGGAGGAGACCGCCTTCGGGCTGGTGCCCGGCCCGCTGCTGCCGTCCGTGCTGACCGGCGGCCTGCTGGCCCGCCACGGTAGCGACGAGCTGCGCAAGCGCACGCTGCCCTGGCTCGCCGCCGGCACCAGGGCCGCGACCGCGCTGTCCGTCACCGGCCTGGCCGCCACCCCCGCGGCGGGCAGCGGCGGCTACGTCGTCTCCGGCACCACGGTGCCGGTGCTCGGGGCCGTCGGCGCCGAGCTGCTGCTCCTCGGCGCCAGCGACGGCTCCGGCGGCGAGGTCTGGTTCGTCCTCGACCCGGCCGCCACCGGGGTCGAGGTCACCCCTGCCGGCGCGGTCGACCTCACCCGCGGTGTCGGCCTGGTCCACCTCGACTCCGTCACCGTCGACGCGGACGCGCTGGTCGCGCTGAGCTCGGTGGCCGTGCGCGACCTCGCCGCCGTGCTGTTCGGCGCGGAGGCGGCCGGCATCGCCCGCTGGCTGCAGACCACCGGCCTCGAGTACGTCAAGATTCGCGAGCAGTTCGGCCGGCCGGTCGGCTCGTTCCAGGCGATCAAGCACCGGTGCGCCCAGATCTTCATCCGCTCGGAGACGATCGCCGCCTCCGCCTGGGACGCCGCCCGCGCCGTCGAGCAGGGCGACGAGCAGCTCTCGCTGGCCGCCGCGGCGGCCGCGATCATCTGCCTGCCCGGCGCCACCGCGCTCGGCCTGGACACGGTCACCCTGCTCGGCGGCATCGGGTACACGTGGGAGCACGACACCCACCTGTACTGGCGGCGGGCCATGACGCTGGAGAACCTGCTCGGCCCGATCAGCGCGTTCGAGCACCGGCTCGGCGAGCTTGTGGTGGCCGGCAGCACCCGCGACTTCTCCGTCGACCTTCCGGACGCCGACCCCGAGTTCCGCGCCCGGATCGCGGCGATCATGGCCGAGGTGGCGGCGATCCCCGCCGAGGACACGAAGGCCCGCCAGCGCCGGCTCGCCGACGAGGGCCTCGTTCTGCCGCACTACCCGCGCCCGTACGGGATCGACGCCAATCCCGTCGAGCAGCTCGTCATCCAGCAGGAGTACGAGCGGGCGGGCGTCGAGCAGCCCAAGACCGTGATCGGCGAGTGGGCGCTGCCGACGATCCTCGCGCACGGCAGCGATGAGCAGAAGGAGAAGCTCGTCCCGGCCACCCTGCGCGGCGAGATCAGCTGGTGCCAGCTGTTCAGCGAGCCTGGCGCCGGCTCCGACCTGGCGTCGCTGTCAACGCGCGCGGAGAAGGTCGAGGGCGGCTGGCTCCTCAACGGGCAGAAGGTCTGGAACTCGATGGCGCACCGTGCCGACTACGGCATCTGCCTGGCGCGGACCAACCCCGACGTGCCCAAGCACAAGGGCATCTCGTACTTCCTCATCGACATGCGCACGCCGGGCATCGAGGTCCGCCCGCTGCGCGAGGCCAACGGCCACTACATGTTCAACGAGGTCTTCTTCAACGACGTCTTCGTCCCGGACAACATGCTGGTCGGCGAGGTGGACCAGGGCTGGACGCTCGCCAGGACGACGCTGGGCAACGAGCGGGTCAGCATGGGCGGGATGCTCCACCTTCGGGTCGACATGGCCGCGCTGGCCACGTCCGGCCAGCTGGCGGCCGACCCTGACGACGTGCGCCGCGACATCGGGGCGGTGAGCGCGCACGCCTACGCGGTGTCCGCGATGGGCCTGCGCAGCACGCTGCGCTCGGTCTTCGGGCTGCGTCCGGGGGCTGAGGCCAGCGTCCGCAAGGTGGCCACCGGTTTCGTGAACACCGACGTCGCCGAGCGGGCGATGCGCTGGTTCGGCCCGGCGGCGGCCAGTGCCGACGGCCCGGCGGGCGACGCCGTGCAGGGCTACCTGAGCACCCCACCGCACCTGATCGGCGGCGGCACCCTGGAGATCCAGCTCAACGTGATCTCCGAGCGCGTTCTCGGCCTGCCGCGGGGCTGAGAATCAGGCTGACCTCGCCGAGCGGCCCCCTCGGCGAGGCCGGCTCCCTGGGCGGGGGGGCGGCCCCCCCCCCCCCCCCCCGCGGGTGCACCCCCCGGGGGGGGGGGGCCCCCCCCCCCCCCCCCCGGGCGGTGG
>JADGHD010000730.1 GCA_019689615.1 Frankia sp.
GCTGGCGGCCCACCGGCCCGGCTGTCGCCGGCCAGCGGGCCGCCCCGCCCGCCGCCGCACCGCCGCCGTCTGGGCTCGCTACTGCACGCTGGACAGCGGGACGTTCTCCGAGCAGGTCATCGGAGTGACCGGCTGGTAGCTGGTGCCCTGGATCCGCACCAGGGCCGAGCACGGGGACGGCTCGCCGTGGCCCTTCGGGAAGGAGATCGGCCCGATGCCGGGCTGCTTGGCGGTCGGCTCGTAGGTGAACCCGCCGTTGATGACCTCGTCGAACCGCTCGGGCGTGAGGTCGCGGCCGACGGCCTCCAGCATCTGGACGAAGACGTCGGCCATCCAGTAGCTCTGGATCGTGCCCAGCGTCAGCGGGGCGTCCTTGTCGACGGCCGCGACGTCGGCGCGCATCTGCTCGATCGCGTCGCCGCCGAACTCAAGGGGCAGGAACTGGGTGCTGACGTAGCTGCCGTCCAGAGCGGCGGCGATGTCCGGGCTGCCCTCCAGCAGACCGGGCGAGTAGGTGATGTAGTTCAGCAACTCGCCCTGGTAGCCGGCGGCGCGCAGGCCCGCGCTGATCCCGACGGTGTTCGCGAACAGGCTGTTGAACACGACGAGGTCTGGCGCCGACCCGCCGTCGCTGGTCATCACGTCCCGGACGAACGGCGTGAAGTCGACGGTCTCGGTGGTGGGGACGTTGGCTTTGGCGTACACGACCTCGGCGCCGGCCGCCTTGAACGCGGCCTGCACGGTCTTCAGACCGTCGGTGCTGTTCGCCGAGTCGTCGGACACGATCGCGACCGTCGTGTCCTCGCCCAACAGGTCGATGATCGGCTTGGCCAGCGACGTGTTCACCACGGTGGCACCGGGCGGCTGGATGCAGCCGTTGTAGCCGAACGCGTACCCGGCCTCCTCGCCCATGCAGTGGCCGGGCATGAAGCCCCAGCCCACCGACGGCACCCGCTGGGAGTCCAGGTAGTCGGAGCTGGCCGGCAGGAACCCGGCGCCGAGCATCGGCACGATCGCGAAGACCTTGTCCTGCTCGACGGCCTGGTGGACCAGCTGCAGGTTCGTCTCGCCGGCCTCCTTGTCGTCCTTGACGCCGATGTACTCGATCTGCCGGCCGTGGATGCCGCCCTCGCGGTTGGCGCGCTCGAACCGGGCCCAGGCGCCGATGTCCGCCCCGGGGTAGCCACCGCTCGGGCTGGTCAGCGCGGCGATGCCGCCGATCCGGATCGTGGTGTCGGTGACGCCGCGGACCGTTCCGTCGCCTGGCCCTTCGTCGTTGGCACCGCAGGCGGTGACCAGCAGTCCGAGGGCGACTAACGGCGCGATCAGCGCGCGTGCGCTGATGCTCGCCCGCCGCCGCGGCGGAACGAGGATGGCTCGTGGGCGCATGGGCCGCACACTCCTTTGCCATGGCAGGCCGGACAGCCGGCGAGCCGGACGGTTGTTGCACTAGGCGCGGTGATCTCGCGCGCCACCTACGGCGGCCACGGCGTGCGGGTACCTGGCACGCCGGCCGCAAGGTCGCTCCACCAGGCGCGACGTCGCCGGTCGGGCGGCGTCCGCGTCCAGGGGGTCGAGACGCAGGTTTAACACGCCCGCCGGAGGCTTACAAGTGTTAGTTTGGTTCGGCGCCCGGCCGCACCGTGCAGGTCAAACCCTGGTGCCGGTGGGGGTGCCCGGGATGGTCCGCGTGCCCCGGCGGGGCGGTACCCTGCCGGCGCCCGGCCCGGCGCCGGCCGCGACGGGTACCCGGCCGGCGGGCGAACAGACAACGGTCCAGTGCTGTGGGTGCACAGGAGGAGCTTTGGCGTCGCGGCGTGAGGAGATTCTCGACATCGCGAAGAGGCAGTTCGCCGCGAACGGCTACCAGGCCGCCTCGATGCGGGACGTCGCGGAGGCCAGCGGGCTCATGGCCGGCAGCCTGTACTCCCATTTCAAGAGCAAGACCGAGATGATCACGGACATCGTCGTCCGCTTCTACGACGCGCTGATCCCCCGTCAGGCCGGCGTGCTCGCCGCGCATGCGGGGACCGGGGCGGACAAGGTCCGTCGCATGATCAGCGAGGTCTTCACCGTGTGCGCCGCGCACCGCCTGGAGCTGACGATCCTGCACTACGACTGGACCGCGCTGCAGGGGATCGACGAGGTCGTCACGCGCAGCAACCGCACGCTGGACCTGTGGACCGAGGCGCTGCGGGCCGGCATCGCCGACGGCTCGATCGACCCGGACGTCGACCCGGCCGCCCTGGTCAGGATCATCACCAGCTCCATCCACGGCTTGCTCGACGCCAAGCGATACGGCCATCTGCCGCTGGCGGCCGAGCAGGAGAGCCGCCTGCTCGCCCTGCTGCAGCGGACCCTGCTGGACGGCATCGTCGTGCAGAAGCCCTGACGGGCAGCGGCCACGGCCGCATCGCCGGCCCGCCCGCACGCTCCGGCCCCGCGCGCGCCCGCCCCCGGCGGGCCCGCGCGCGCCGGGCGGCGCCCCCACCCCGGCGAA
>JADGHD010000731.1 GCA_019689615.1 Frankia sp.
GCGGTGGCGAAGCAGTCGTGCAGCTCGACCAGGTCGAGGTCGTCCGGCCCGACGCCGGCCTTCTCGTAGGCCTGCCTGGCGGCCTGCCGGGTCAGCGTGTTGACGTTCGGCAGGACCTGGCATGCCTCCTCGTACGGGTCCGTGGTCAGCACGGAGGCCGAGATCTTCACCGCCCGGCGGCGCTGCTCCAGCGACAGCGTCCGCAGCTTCGCGTCCGAGACGAGGACAGCCGCGGCGGCGCCGTCGCAGTTGGCCGAGCACATCGGCCGGGTGTTCGGGTAGGCGATCATGACGTCGTTCATGATCTGCTCGAGCGTGAACCGCTTCGTGTAGGCGGCGAGCGGGTTCAGCGTCGAGTGGGCGTGGTTCTTCTCGGAGATCCGGGCGAACAGCTCGAAGCTCGTGCCGCCGTACTTGTGCCCGTACTCGAGCCCGATCTGGGCGAACACGCCGGGCATGGTCTCGGTGCCGATCCGCCCGTCGATCGCGCCGACGGCGCCGAACCGGCCGCTGGGCGTCCAGGTCTTCGACTCGGCCCGGGTGCCGCCGGCGAGCAGCCCGGCGCCGGCGAGCTTCTCGACCCCGACCGCCAGGGCGAAGTCGACCTCGCCCGAGCGGATGGCCATGTGGCAGACCCGCAGCGCGGTCGCGCCGGTCGCGCACGCGTTGGCCACGTTGTAGACCGGGATGCCGGTCTGGCCGATCTGCTTCTGCAGCTGCTGGCCGCTGGTGCGGCCGAGCAGGCTGCCGAACGCCAGCACCCCGATCTCGCGCATGCTGACCCCGGCGTCGCCGAGCGCCGCCATCGTCGCCTCAGCCGCGAGGTCGATGACGTCCTTGGTCGGGTGCTTGCCGAACTTGGTCATGCTGATGCCGAGGATCCAGACGTCGTCGCTCGCCATGTCGCTGCCTCTCCTGCCGATGGGTCGTCGAAGTCGAAGGGATGGGGAACGTGGGCGAGGCCCGTCAGTTCGCGGGTTCGAAGCCGAAGCTGATTGCCTCGGTGCCTGCCTCGTCGAAGCCCACCGACTGCAGCGCGAGCCGGACCTTCATGCCGACGTGCACCGCCTCCGGGGTCGGGTCGACGTTGATCAGGTTCGCGCGCACGGTGGTGCCGGCGCAGTCGACCGTGGCGGAGATGTACGGCACCGGGATGCCGGGCGCCGCGTGCGCGACGATCGTGAACGCGCGCACCTCGCCCTCGCTCGCCACGTCCGCCTTGCGGAACTCGGTGCCGAAGCAGTTGGCACAGGCGTTGCGCCGGTCGAAGTAGCGCGCCCCGCACGAGACGCACTCGTTCGCGACCAGGTGGGGGCTGTCGCCGAGGACCAGGTAGTCGACGAAGGGGACGGACTGCGGCACGGTAGGTGCTCCTTGCGGTCGGGCCCCCGTCCGGGGCGCTGGTCAGCGGGCGTCGGCCGGCGGCGGGTGGCCCCGCGACCCGGGCGCGGCCCCGGGCACGACGCGAGCGGACGGCCGGAAGGAATCTGGTTCTATTTCCCCGGTCCGGCATATCACCCGGCACGGGAAGCGGCAACCAGATCGGCACGCACCGCTCGCCCACCGCCCTCGCCACCAGACGGACGGGCACGAGTCGGTTCTAAGTTCAAACTATGAACTTGAGAATGCTCCGGGTGCAACCGATCCCAGACCGCGCGGCAGCGGCATCCGGGCACCCCGGCGGCGGGCCTGCTGGCCGCGCCGGCGGCCGGGCGGCTCAGCCGCCGACACGCCGGCAGACGTCGGCGATCATGGCTCGGGCCGCGCGGCCCTCGGGGACCGGGAACAGCGGGTAGGCGTGCGGCAGCCCGGCGGCCTCGTGGTAGTCGACCGGCACGCCGGCCGCCCTGGCCGCCTCGACCAGCCGGCGGCTGTCCGGCAGGAGCAGGTCGTGGGTCCCGCAGAACACGGTCAGTGGCGCCAGCCCCGCGAACGACCCGAACAGCGGGCTGACCAGCGGGTCGGTGAGCGGGCGCTGGCCGGCGTAGGTCCGGGCGGCCTCGCGGGCGCCGTCGATGCCGAGCATCCGGTCCACGGCGTCCAGCGCCGGCTGGTCCGGGTGGCTCACGGTGAGGTCAGCCCACGGCGCGATCAGCACGATCCGGCCGGGCTGGCGCTGCCCCCGGTCGCGGGCGACCATCGCGGCGGCGAGCGCGAGCCCGCCCCCGGCCGAGTCCCCCATCAGCACCAGCCGCTCGCCACCGGCCTGGGCGGTCAGCTCGGCGAGCAGGTCGGCGACGACCGGCACCACGTCGTCCGCCACCGCGCGCCCGGCCAGCGGGTAGACCGGGACGACGAAGCGGGCCGGGACCGCGCGGACCAGCTCCCCCACCCGCAGCCAGTGCCAGCCCTGGGCCTCGTTGATGTAGCCACCGCCGTGCAGGTAGAGCACGGTCACGGCCGGCGGCTCGGCGGCCGGGCGCCGCCCCCCCCGCCCCCGCGGGGCCCCGGCCCCCCGCCCCCCCGCCGGCCCGCCCCCCCCCCCCCCCCC
>JADGHD010000037.1 GCA_019689615.1 Frankia sp.
CGTCCCGCCCGCCCAGCGGAGGCTGTTTGCGCAGGTCAGCCCGGGTGGAGCCGGAACGGTCCCGGCTCGGGCCCGGTCAGCCGCGCCCAGTCGGGGCGACGCACGTCACAGCGCATCCGTCGACGGCGAGTCGCGCTGCGGACTGCCAGGCCAGCCGGCGGCGCCGCACAGTCGCGAACGCGCTTATGTCCCGCTCAGGGGGACCCTCAACGAGGAGGAGTTGCATGTCCCGGTTCCTTTACCGCGTGGGCGGCGCCAGCGCGGCGCACCCCTGGCGGGTGATCGGTGCCTGGATCGTGGCCGTGGTCCTGGCCCTGGGCCTGGCGTCCACCTTCGGCGGCAGCCCGCAGGACAACTACGACGCCCCGGGCACCGCCTCGCAGCGGGGCACCGACCTGCTGCGGGCCGGCTTCCCCGAGTTCGCCGGGGCGGACGCCCGGATCGTGCTGCACGACCCCGACGGGCAGGTTGACCCCGATGTGGTCGCCGCGACCGCCGAGCGGATCAGCCAGACCGAGTACGTGATCCTGGTCACGCCGCCGCGGATGTCGACGGATGGCGACACCGCGCTGCTGACCGCCTACTACGACCGCCCGGTGACCGACGTCGGCGACAAGCGGGCCGTGGAGAACCTCGAGGCCGCCATCGCCCCGGCCCGCGAAGCCGGCCTGACCACCGAGATCGGCGGGCAGGTGGCCGAGAACGTCAGGACGATCGACGGCAGGGCCGAGGCGATCGGTATCTCGTTCGCGCTGGTCATCCTGCTGATCGCGTTCGGCTCGATCATCGCGGCCGGGGTGCCGCTGGCCGTCGCGTTCGTCGGGCTCGGCATCGGCACCGCCGGGGTCACCCTGCTCGCCGCGGCCACCGACGTCAGCACGATCGTCCCCACCCTCGGCACGATGGTCGGCCTCGGTGTCGGCATCGACTACGCGCTGCTGCTGGTCACCCGGCACGTGGAGGGCCTGCGCGCCGGGCTGTCCGTGCGCGGGGCGGCCGCGCGGGCCACGGCCACCGCTGGCACCTCGGTCGTCTTCGCCGGCACCACGGTGATCTTCGCGCTGATGGGGCTGCGGCTGGTGGGCCTGTCCACCTACGCGACGACCGGTTTCGCCACCGCGATCAGCGTGGTCGCGGTCGTCGTCACCGCCATCACCCTGGTGCCGGCGCTGTGTGGGCTGGCCGGGCAGCGGCTGCGCGGCCGGCGGGCCCGGCGCCGCGCCGCGAGCGCCGACGCCACCACCAGCGCCACCGCCGGGGCCGGGCAGGAGGCCGGGGCCCCGTCGCTCACCGCGCGCTGGGCCGCCCGGGTCGGGCGCCGGCCGCTGCCCTGGGCGCTGGCCGCGCTCGCCGTGCTGCTCGCGCTCGCCGCGCCGATCCTGGACATGCGCACCTGGCCGCAGGACGCCGGCAGCGCCGCCGAGTCGACCCACCAGCGCCGCGCCTACGACCTGATCGCCGCCGAGTTCGGGCCAGGCGCCAACGGCCCGCTGCTGCTCGCCGCCGACCTGCGCGAGCTGCCGCAGCAGCGGCTGGACGGCCTGGTCAGCCAGCTCGCGGCGACGCCGGACGTGGCCAGCGTGGCGGCGCCGCTGATCTCCGCCGACGGCACCACCGCCGTCCTGGTCGTCGAGCCGACGGTCGGCCCGAGCGACCCGCGGGCCGCCGACCTGGTCCGCCACCTGCGGGCCGACGTGCTGCCGGCGGGTGTGGAGATCACCGGCTGGACCGCGGCGTTCGCCGACCTGTCCGAGCTGCTCGCGGACCGGCTGTGGACCGTCGTCGGCTTCGTCGTCGGGGTGTCGCTGCTGCTCCTGCTGGTCGTGTTCCGCTCGCCCGTGGTCGCGCTGAAGGCCGCGGTGATGAACCTGCTGTCGGTCGCCGCCGCCTACGGCACCGTGGTCGCGGTGTTCCAGTGGGGCTGGGGGGTCGACCTGCTCGGGCTGCCCCATGCGGTGCCCATGTCGAGCTGGCTGCCGCTGCTGATGTTCGCCGTGCTGTTCGGGCTGAGCATGGACTACGAGGTCTTCCTGCTCTCCCGGATCCGCGAGGAGTGGCTGGCGACCGGCGACCCGCGCGGCAGCGTGGTGCGCGGCCTCGCCAGGACCGGCCGAGTGATCACCAGCGCCGGCCTGATCATGATCGCGGTGTTCGCCGGGTTCGCGCTCGACCCCGACGTGACGGTGAAGATGGTCGGCGTCGGCATGGCCGTCGCCGTGCTCGTCGACATGACCGTCATCCGGATGGTCCTGGTCCCGGCGACGATGGCGCTGCTCGGCCGGGCCAACTGGTGGCTGCCTGGCTGGCTCGACCGGCTCCTCCCGCACATCGACGTGCACGGCGAGGGCGAGGCCGCGGTCCCGGCCACCCCGGCGGGCGCGGGCACGGCCACCCCGGCCGGCGCGGGCACGGACGGCCGGGCGGCCGGGCCTGCCGGCCCACACGCCACGCCGGCGCCGCGGGCGGGCGATGGCGCCGAGGCGACGGCGGCGGTCGCGAGCGGTCGCTGACGGACCGGCTGACGGCCGGGGCCACCCATGGCGGTCGCGAGCGGTCGCTGACGGCCGGGGCCACCCGTGATCGATCACAGGGTGACCTCGGCCGTCGGGCTCGGCATCACCTGACAAACGTTGGGATACTTCTCCGCGCGCCCTCCTACGGTGTGAGAACGACGAGCATGGGTAGGCGCGACGGGCGCGCGGATCGGAGAGGAGACCCAGGGTGACGACGAAGATCGAGGGGATCGATGGCGCGAAGGCGCTGGTCGGCCAGGACTGGGGCACGAGCAACTGGGTCGAGGTCACGCAGGAGCAGGTGAACACCTTCGCCGACGCCACCGGTGACCACCAGTGGATCCACGTCGACGTCGAGCGGGCCAAGCAGGGCCCGTTCGGCGGCCCGATCGCCCACGGGTTCCTCACCCTGTCGCTGATCCCGGTGCTGTTCCACGACGCCATCGAGGTCACCGGGATCTCCATGGCGGTGAACTACGGCCTGAACAAGGTGCGCTTCCCGGCGCCGGTCCCGGTCGGCTCCAAGATCCGCGCCCACATCAGGAACCTGTCGGTCGAGGACGTCCCGAACGGCGTCCAGATCGTCAACCAGGTCACGATCGAGCGCGAGGGCCAGACCAAGCCGGTCTGCGTCGCCGAGTTCATCTCCCGGTACTTCGCCTGACCGGGGCGCCCGCGGGCGCACCCACGCACTGATCAACCACAACGCGGCCGGCAGGCGGCTGCCGGCCGCGTTCGCGTGGTCGACCGCCGTCGCGCCGGCCGGCGTCCGGTCCGCCGGCCGGGCGAGCGGGCCGCCTCAGCCGTTGCGCGCGCCGACCGGGTTCGGCTGGCGGGCGGCGGCGCGGGCACTCGGCACCGGGGCGTACCCGGCGGGGTCCGCGAACGCCTCCGGCGGCGGGCAGGTGCAGACCAGGTTGCGATCGCCGTACGCGCCGTCGATCCGCCGGACCGGCGGCCAGTACTTCGCCGTCGGCGACGTGCCCGCCGGGTAGGCGCCGACCGAGCGCGGGTACGGGTGGCCCCACCCGTCGCCGCTGACCATCTCGGCCGTGTGGGGGGCGTTGCGCAGCGGGTTGTCGTCCTTCGGCCAGGTGCCGTCGCCGACCTTGTCCGCTTCCTCCCGGATCGCGATCATCGCGTCGATGAACCGGTCCAGCTCGGTGAGGTCCTCGCTCTCCGTCGGCTCGACCATCAGCGTGCCGGCGACCGGGAACGACATCGTCGGCGCGTGGAAGCCGTAGTCGATCAGGCGCTTGGCCACGTCGTCGACGGTCACGCCGGTGGCCCTGGTCAGCGGGCGCAGGTCGAGGATGCACTCGTGCGCCACCAGCCCGTTCTGGCCGGTGTAGAGCACCGGGTAGTACGGCCGCAGCCGGCTGGCGATGTAGTTGGCGTTCAGCACGGCGACCGAGGTGGCCTCGCGCAGCCCGGCAGCGCCCATCAGCCGCACGTACACCCACGGGATCATCAGGATCCCGGCCGACCCCCACGGCGCCTCGGAGATCGGGCCGATCCCGGTCTCCGGGCCGGCCTGCGGGCGCAGCGGGTGGTTCGGCAGGTAGGGCAGCAGCTTCTCGCCGACCGCCACCGGCCCGACGCCCGGGCCGCCGCCACCGTGCGGGATGCAGAACGTCTTGTGCAGGTTCAGGTGGCTGACGTCGGCGCCGAACCGGCCCGGCCGGGCCAGCCCGACCAGCGCGTTCAGGTTCGCGCCGTCGACGTAGACCAGCCCGCCGGCGTCGTGCACCAGCGCGCAGGCCTGGCCGATCCCCTCCTCGTAGACGCCGTGCGTCGACGGGTAGGTGACCATCAGCGCGGCCAGCCGGTCGGCGTGCTCGGCGGCCTTGCGGGCGAGGTCGGCCAGGTCGACGTTGCCGTCGCTGTCGCAGGCGACGACCACGACCTTCATCCCGGCCATCGCGGCGCTGGCCGCGTTCGTGCCGTGCGCCGAGGACGGGATCAGGCAGACGTCCCGGACCGGGGCACCGGGCGGGGTGTGGTCGCGGTGGTATGCGCGGATCGCGAGCAGCCCGGCCAGCTCGCCCTGGCTGCCGGCGTTCGGCTGCAGCGACACCCCGGCATACCCGGTGATCTCGGCCAGCCAGCGCTCGAGGTCGCGGATCAGCTCCAGGTAGCCCGCGGCCTGCTCGAGCGGCGCGAACGGGTGGATCTCGGTGAACTCGGGCCAGGTGACCGCGGCCATCTCGACGGTCGCGTTCAGCTTCATCGTGCACGAGCCCAGCGGGATCATCCCGCGGTCGAGCGCGAAGTCCATGTCGGCCAGCCGGCGCAGGTAGCGCAGCATGGCCGTCTCCGAGCGGTACCGGTGGAACACCGGGTGCCCGAGGTAGCGGGAGGTGCGCACCAGCGCGGCCGGCAGCGCGATCGCGGCCGCCGACCCGGGCACCGCCGGCGGGGGGTCGGCCGGCGCCGGGACGCCGAACGCGGCCCAGACCGCGTGCAGGTCCGCGTCAAGCGTCGCCTCGTTGCAGGAGATCCCGACGTGGTCGTCGTCGACGAGGCGCAGGTTCACGCCGTGCTCGAGGGCCGCGGCGACAACGGCCGCCGCCCGGCCCGGCACCCGGGCGAGCACCGTGTCGAAGAAGTTCTCGTGGACGACCTCGACCCCGCCGGCCCGCAGCCCCTCGGCGAGCCGGACGGCGTGCGCGTGGATCTTCGTCGCGATCCCGGCGAGCCCCTGCGGACCGTGGTAGACGGCGTACATCGAGGCGATCACGGCCGGCAGGACCTGGGCCGTGCAGATGTTGCTGGTCGCCTTCTCCCGGCGGATGTGCTGCTCGCGGGTCTGCAGGGTGAGCCGGTACGCCGGGCGCCCGGCGGCGTCGATCGACACGCCGACCAGCCGGCCGGGCAGCGTCCGCTCCAGGCCCGCGCGGACCGCCAGGTAGCCGGCGTGCGGCCCGCCGAACATCATCGGCAGGCCGAACCGCTGGGTCGTGCCGACGGCGATGTCCGCGCCGAGCTCGCCGGGCGGGGTCAGCAGCGTGAGCGCCAGCAGGTCGGCGGCGACGGTGACGGTCAGGCCGTGCTCGCGCGCCTGGGCGATGACCCTCCGCAGGTCGCGGATCTCGCCGCCCGCGCCCGGGTAGGACAGCAGCACGCCGAACGCGTCGGCCAGCGCGTCGGCCGGCAGCTCGCCGGCGCGCAGGTCGGCGACGTGCACCGCCAGGCCCAGCGCCTCGGCCCGGGTCCGCACGACGGCGATCGTCTGCGGCAGCGTGTCGGCGTCGATCACGAACGTCGACCGCTTCCTGCGGTCGACCCGGTGGGCGAGCTGCATCGCCTCGGCGGCGGCCGTCGACTCGTCGAGCAGCGACGCGCAGGCGGTGGCCAGGCCGGTGAGGTCGGTGACCATCGTCTGGAAGTTCAGCAGCGCCTCGAGCCGGCCCTGGGAGATCTCCGGCTGGTACGGCGTGTACGCGGTGTACCAGGCCGGGTTCTCCAGCACGTTGCGCTGGATCACGCCGGGCAGCACGGTCGGGTGGAAGCCGAGGCCGATCATCGAGGTCACCGGGCGGTTGCGGCTGGCCAGCGCGCGCAGCTCCGCCAGCACGACGCTCTCCGGCACCGGCGCCGGCAGCTCCAGCGCGTCGGACCGGATCCCGGCCGGCACGGCCGCGTCCAGCAGCGCCGCGAGCGACGGGTAGCCCAGCTCGGCGAGCATGGCCGCCCTGGCGGCGGCGTCCGGCCCGATGTGGCGGTCGGGGAACTCGGGGTAGGCGGCCGGCGGCAGGCCGGCCGCGTGCGCCGCCGGGGCCGCGGCACCGTTGGCGGGCACGGCCGGCGCGGCGGAGGTCTCGGTGACCGGGCTGGAGGAGGTGACGTTGTGCACGGTGGTCCGCTCCCGGGAGGTCGGGCGGGCGCGGCGGCGACGCGCCGAACCCGCGGCGGGCCTCCCCCTCTGTCATCGGCCTGAGAGCTTCACCGGCGTTGGCCGGCTTGCACCGTCGGCGGGACGCCGTGCTACGTGCGTCCGCTTTTCAGAGTTGCCTGACCCGGCGGTGGGGTGCCTGAGAGTTTGGTGGGGAGATCTTGCTCCTTCGGCGCCACGGGCTGGATTGCCCGGGACTCTCCCGCGCGGGTGTGAGCGGCGACGATTTGTACTTGTACTGGCATACGACGGCTTAGCCCTGGCTTGCCACCGGGGCATTTCCGTCCCGGGCGTGCCCTGCGGCACTCCGCGGGCGGAACCGTCCGCACGCGTTCGGTTCAGCGATTCGAGCCTAGCCGCCCGACCAGTCCGGCGCCCGCCAACGGCACCGTGGGAAACCTGCCAGCAACCTGGCATCAGCGCTGGTTGGCGGGGTGTTCCCGGCCCACGACCGGCGGTTGGCGGAGCTGGTCATCTCGGCCCCGCCGACGGCGTGACGCAGAACACTCCGGGGCCCTGGCGGCGATCGGCGGTTGCCCGCCGTCAGCGGCGAGCGGCGGCGGTGGCCCGGCGGTTCGCCTTGCGGATCTCGTTGATCAGCTCCTGCTTGCTCATCCGGGAACGGCCGCGGATGTCCAGGGAGCGGGCGACCTCGCGGAGGTGGGCCACGGAGGCCTTGGCGTCGACACCTTCGGCGGTCTTCTTCGTTCCCCGGCTGCTTTCCGGGGTCCGGAGCTGGGCCTGCTCGTCGGACCGGCCGGGCGACGCCTTCGGCTGCCAGTGGTCGCCGACCTTCTCGTGCGTGTGCTTCAGCGCGGCGAACGCGACGCGGTGCGCGCGCTGCCCCTCGCCATAGGTGTCGACCGCCGAGTCGTGCGCCTTCTTCCAGGTGCGCACCGCCTTGTCGTCCGAGCGGGCGACGGTCGACGGCACGTCGGACCGCATCCGGTCGGCCTGGCCGCCCTTCCCACCCCGGGCGGACGTGGTTGCCTTCGCGGGCATCGCGATCACCTCTTCGTCACCGTGACGCGGCCCAGGCCGGTGCTTCGGCCGCCGGCTCGTCCTGACCACGGCCGGCGCCGGCCGGGCATGCGTGCTCGTCGGGCATGCGTGCTCGTCCTGGCTGGACGTGCCCCGGACGGGCACGGCGAACCGGGGGCCGCCCGCGTTCCCGGCCCAGCCACGCCCGCGGGGCTCGCGGCCAGGCCGGCGGTGGCTACCGCGAGCGCTTGGGGGCCACCAGCTGGTCGGCGCGGGCCTTGGCGGCCTCGACGTCGGTCAGGGTGCCGTCGTGCTCCCGCTCGAAGAACGGCTCGACCGCGCGGTCCGACGCGGTCTGGCGCGCCACCTGCCGGACCATCTCCTCGTCCGACGCACCCGCGCCTGCCTCCGCGGTCCGCCCGCGCGGGTGCTGCCTGATCGTGGCCATAGCGCACCTCCCGCACTCCTGTTCCCAGCCGGCCGGTGGCGCCGGCGCTCCGGCGGCGCATGGGCCCCGGCCCGGCCGCGCGTGCCGACCGGCACACGGGCCCCGTTGGTGGCCTACCCGGCCAGGCACAGCGGAACCGGTCCGCCCGTCTCCGGCCACTCGTCGCGATCATGCCCGGATCCCCTGCCGCCGGGCATCAGCCTCGGCCGAGGACGTGGCGCGGGGCGAGGCGGTTCGCCAGGCGCCGACGGCGGGGCAGCGCCCGCCAGCTCGCCCGCTCGACCTGGATCGCGAACCGCCGGGCCTCGTCTGCGGCCCGCCGGCCGGCCGCGCCCGACCAGTCACCCGCACCGGTGGCCTCGGCGGTCCCGGTGCTGGGCGGCGGCGCGACCGCGGCTGGGCCATCGGCTTCGGCAGCGGCGGCGGAATCGGGGCCTGCCTGGCCGGCCTCCCTCGGGACGGCCGGGCCGGTGTCGGGGCCGAAGAGGGCGACGGTGGCCAGGGTGGCGAGGCCGCGCAGGGCGCTGGCGGCCGGGCCGGTGCCGACGGCGGCCGGGATGGTGAGCCGGACCACCTCCGCGGGGGTGGCCGAGACCGGGATGGGCACGCCCGCCAGCGTCAGCGCGTCGACGGCGTGCGCCCAGGCGCTGACCACGCGGCCGCGGGGGGAGCCGCGGGCGGCGAGCCGGCGGCGTCGGCGCGCGGCCGGCCGGGCGAACGCGAGCAGCAGGTAGCCGGCGGCGAGCGCGGCACCGACGCCGACGCCGGCCGTCAGCAGCCAGCGCGGGTCGACCGCCGTGGCGGACGGCGACGGCTGGTCGGCCGGCGGATCCTCGCGGGCCGGCGGGACCCGCGCCGGGGTGTCCGCTGCCGCGTCGAGCAGCGCCGCCTGCGTTGCCGGCTCGCCCTGGGCGGTACCGGCCAGTCCGCCCTGGTCGCCGGCGGCCTCGGCCGGCGCGGGCGTCGGGAAGAACGGCAGCCAGCCGGCGTCGTCGAACCAGACCTCGGCCCAGGCCAGCGCGTCCCGCCCGGTCACGGTGACGGTGACCGGGCCGTCACTGGCCGGGACCGTCGGGGCGAAGCCGACGACCACCCGGCTGGGCAGGCCGAGGACCCGGGCGGCGAGCACGAACGTGGTCGCGAACTGCTCGGAGGTACCCCGCCGGCTGTCGACGATGAAGTGCTCGAGGTGGCCGAGGGCGTGGCCGGGCGGTGCCGACGGGTCGAACTGGAAGTACGTGGCGAGGTAGCGCGCCAGCAGGGCGGCCTGCTGGAACGGGGCCGTGCCCTGGCCGGCGGCCGCCTCGGCGAGTTCGGTCACCGCGCCCGGCAGCTCGGCCGGCAGCGCGAGGTAGTCGCCGGCCCCCGGCCCGGGCACGGCGGCGCCGGGACCGGTGGTCAGCGCGACCAGCTCCGCGACCGACGGCAGCGGCGGCGGCGCGGAGACGATCGTGAACCGGTCGCCGGCGGCCAGCGGCTCCGTCCGCGCCAGCAGCCCGTTCGCCGCGTCCACGGCCAGCCCGCCGGTCCCGTCCGGCTGGTCGGCGGCGGTCCCGGCGGCCAGTTGCACCGGGCGGTCCATCGCCGGGACCAGCACCCCGGTCAGCCCGCTGATCGTGAGCTCCTGGGTGACCTCGGCGGGCGGGCCATCGCCGTCACCGCTGCCCGCCCGCCCGGGGGGGGCGCGCGCCGGCGGCGCCCCCCCCCCGCCCGCCCCGGGGTAGCGGGCCGGCGAACCCCAGCGGGCGCCGTCGAAGCCGGCGAGCACGGCCAGGCGCAGCGGCACCGGCCCCGCCGTCGGCTGGCCGGACAGCCGCAGCGTGAACAGGGGCTCGTCGGGGCGCAGCCCCCAGCCGGCCAGCTCCGCCAGCGGGCTGACGGTGACGGCCTGGGTGACCGGGGGCGAGCGGTGCGCCCGCGGGTCGACCGGCCGACCGGCCCCGAGCAGCGCTGGCAGCGCGTCGCCGGCGGCGAGCCCGGCCGCGACGACGACGGTGAGCGCGACGCTGGCCCGGGCCAGGGCCCGCAGCCGCCCCGGGCGGATGGGCTCGACCGTGATCCGGGCGGCCGGGCCGGCGCCCGCCGCCGGCTCCGGTGGTGCGCCGCCGCCCACGGGTTCGCCGCCCGGTGTCCGCCGGGCGAGGACCAGCAGGCCGGCCAGCGCGATCATCACCGCGGCCGGCACGAGGTTCGAACCCGGTGCCGGGACCGCCGCGGCGGTGGCGGCAAGCAGGCCGAGCACGGCGGGCAACGCCGGCAGCAGCCGCGCCCGGGTGCGGGTCACCAGCTCGGCGCCGACGGCCGCGGCCAGCCAGGCCACCAGCACCGGCACGGTCAGCAGGTCGGGGTCCGGCGGGGCGGGCACGGCGACGTCGAGCAGCCGGGTCGGCCCGTCCAGCACCCCGGTCCAGACGGTCCGCAGCCGGGCGAGCGGGTCGCCGCCGGCCGGCGGGCCCGCCACGGCGAACACCGCCCAGGCGACGAACCCGGCCGCCGACACGGCCACCGAGACGGCGAGCGGCACCGGCCGGCCGCGCCGCGGCGCGCTCAGCAGCCCAACGAGCAGGACCGGCGCCACCGCGGCGACCGGGACGACCAGGCGCAGGTCGGCGAACGAGAACAGCCGGCCGAACGCGAGCCCGCCAACTCCCGCCAGCGCCGCGATCAGCACCAACGGGAGCGCCCGCCGGGGCGGTGGCCCCATGGGGCGCTGGCCCGGCCCGCGCTGTGGCCCTGGGTCGCGCCGGCCCGGCCCGCGCTGTGGCCCCGGGCGCCGGCTTAGCCCGCGCTGGCCGCCCAACCACCTACGCCAGCCGGCCCGCCGGGCGGCCTGGCCATCCGCCGCGGCCCGCTCGGCGCCCGTGCCGGCGAGGGCCGCCACGGCCACGGTCGCCAGCGAACCGGTTGCCGACGGGCCGGTCGCCGACGGGCCGGTCGGGGCCAGGCCGGCTGGCCCGCCCGTCGCCGGGTGGCCGAGCGCCGCCGCCCGGCCGGCCGTGGTGAGCGCCCTGCCCGGGGAGGTGGCCCGGTCCGCGAGCGGTGGGCGGCCCAGGCCCTGCCCGCCCGTCGGCCGGCGGCTCGCCTCGGCACCGTCGGCGCCGCTACCGGCCGCCCCGGGCGCGGTCAGCTCGCGGCGTGCTTCCCGGTCCCACCAGCCGGACGGGCGCCAGCCGCCGACGCGGGCGTCGGTCGCGCGGCCGGCGCGCCAGCCGCGCCGCGACCGCGGCGCCAGCGTCAGCGTGGGCAGCGTGGTCGTGGTCGACCGCTGGCCCCGCCGCCGCGACCGCGGCTCCAGCACGTCGGGCGGGTCCGGATGGCCGGGCGGCTCGGGCCCGCTCACCCGTGGCCCCCGAAGTAGCCGGCCCTGGCGTTCGTGCGCAGCCCGGCGGCGCGGGCGCGGCCACCCGCCGGCCAGGCCTCGGGCAGCGCGGCGGCGGCCGGCACGTCGAGCACCCGCAGCCGGCCGGCGACCCGCGCGGCGACCGGCACCGGCCGGCCGATCGCCTCGAACCGGCCCAGCAGCACCGCCGCGTCCGGCTGGGCGGCAGCACGGCGCAGCCGGGGGCGGTCGCCGAGCGAGCGGCGGGCCCATGCCCGCGCCGCAGCCATGCTGCGCGGTCCGGCCCGCACGACGACGACCCGGCCGAAGCGGTGGGTGACCGAGGCGACGGCGCGCAGCTGCCCGGCCTCGAACCCGCCGGTGACCAGGACGAGCGTGCCGACCCCGCCGCGGCCCAGGGTGCCGAGCAGCTCGAGGGTCCCGGCCGGGTCGAGCGCCACCCCGGCGAGGTCGTCGAGCAGCGCCTCGGTGTCGGGCGCGCGCCCGCGGCCGGCCCGCCGGGCGCCGCTGGTGGTGAGCAGGACGACGCCGAGCGACTCCCGGACGCACCCGAGGACCACGGAGGCGGTGATGTCCACCGCCTCCTCGAAGGCGGCGGCGCCGGCGGCCCCCGGCGGGTAGGCGTCCGGGCGGGCGTCGAGGACGACCGTGGCGGCGGGCTCGCTCGGCTCGACGTGTTCGCGCACCATCAGCGTCCCGGTCCGGGCGCTCGACGGCCAGTGCACGAACCGCAGGTCCTCGCCGCCGACGTACTCGCGGATCCCGTGGAAGATCACCCCGCCCGGCGCGCCGTCGGCGGTCCGGCCGTCCGGGTCCCGGGCCGGCGCCGGCGGCGGGGCGCCGACCGGCTGGAACCGCGGCCGCACCCGCAGCACCCCGCCAGCCGCCAGCCGCGTGGTGGTGACAACCAGCCCGAACGGGTCGGCCCGCCGCAGCACGACGGTGTCGAAGGCGACGACGCCGCGCCGGCTCGTGTCCAGCGAGATCTCGATCTCCCGCTCCGCACCGCCGGCGATCCGGCGGACGTCGAGCACGATGACGCCGCTCTCGACGGCCGCCGCGGCGCCGCCCGCGCCGCCACCGCCACCGCGACCAGCTCCGTCCGTCCCGCCGGCCTGGCCGGCGTCGCCGCTCCCGTCGGTGGCACCTGCCGGCGTGCCCACGGCGGCGCCCGCCCCGATGCGGGCCCACGGGACCTCCAGCCGGACCGGGCGGGAGCGTCGCCGGCCGGGGTTGTGGATGGTCAGCAGCAGCGCCGCCGGCTCGTCGCGGGCCACCCGGGTGGGCACGACCCGCAGCGTCGCCCGCAGCCGGGGACGGCGGCCCACCCCCGCGACCGCGGCCAGCGTGGCCGTCGCGGCCGCGGCGGCCAGCGCGGCTAGCTCGCCGTACCCGAGCAGCGCCGTCGCCGCCGCGAGCAGGGCGGCGGACAGCGCCACGCCGGCACCGAGCGGGGTGACCCGGGTGGTGGCGCGCGCCGGGGACGGCGGCCCGGCCGACACCGGCTACACGCCCACGAGCCGGCGCGGTGACGGGATCGCCCGCAGCACCTCGACGATCACGTCCTCCGCGCTGACCCGCCGCAGCTCGGTCTCGGGGCTGAGCACCAGCCGGTGCGCGAGCACCGGCGCGGCCAGCGCCTTGACGTCGTCCGGGGTGGCGAACTCCCGGCCGGCGGCGGCCGCGCGCACCTGCACCGCCCGCAGCAGCGCGATGCTGCCCCGTGGGCTCGCGCCGAGCCGCAGCACGTCCGGGATCCGGCGGGTGGCCGCGACCAGGTCGACGATGTAGCGGCGCAGCGTCGGGGCGACGTGCACGGCGAGCGTGCGGGCGCTGTGCGCGACGACGTCCTCGGCCCGCATCACCGGCGTCAGGTCCTCCACCCGCCGGCCCACCTGGCGGCCCTCCAGGATCTCCAGCTCGGCCTCGGTCGCCGGGTAGCCGACCCGCAGCCGCATAAGGAACCGGTCGACCTGCGCCTCCGGCAGCGCGTACGTGCCGTCCATGTCGACCGGGTTCTGGGTGGCGACGACCATGAACGGCAGCGGGACCGGGTAGCGGGTGCCGTCGACGCTGACCTGCCGCTCCTCCATCACCTCCAGCAGCGCCGACTGGGTCTTCGGCGACGCCCGGTTGATCTCGTCGGCGATGACGACGTTGGCGAAGACCGGGCCGGGCCGGAAGCCGAACTCGTTCAGGCGCTGGTTGTAGACCGTCGTGCCGGTGATGTCCGACGGCAGCAGGTCCGGGGTGAACTGGATCCGGTGTGATGCCGCGTTCACCGACGCGGCCAGGCAGCGGGCCAGCGTCGTCTTGCCGAGGCCCGGCACGTCCTCGATCAGCAGGTGGCCCTCGGCGAACAGGCAGATCGCGGCCAGCTCGATCGTCTCCCGCTTGCCGCGCACCACCCGTTCGACGTTCGCGACGAGGTCGGCGAACGCGGTGGCGAACGCGTCCAGCTCGGCGCTCACGCGGCGCCCCGGGTGCCCGCCGCCCGGCTCCTCGCCGCCGGATTCGGTGTCGCCACGGCCTCCCCTTCCCGCGCCCCGCTCACGGCGCGTCAGTCGCGTCAGCGGCCTGTGCCCTGTTCCGGCAGGTAATGGGCGGACCGCGCCGTCCGAGGGGGGACGATCCGGCGCGGTCCGCCCGCGGGCGGCGGGGGGAGCCGCCCGATCACCGCCCCGGTGTGCGCGCCCGTGTCTCCACGGCCCGAGTCAGTTCGCGGTGTCGGACGGTCGACTGCCGCGATTGGTTGTGCCGGCTTTCGGGACTGTTGGGCGGCTGGTGCCCCACGCCGCCAGCGGACACTGTCGGCCGCGGTGCGGGCGCGCCTGGTCCGCTCGGCGTCACCGCTGGTAGGAGCCGGTGCGCGCAACCCGGCTCGCCCGGCGGGCGTCGGATGTCCCGTGGCGAGCACTACGTCCGGACCGCCGGCCGGCCCCGCGGGCGCCAACGAGGCCGCGGGCGCTGGCGGCCCCGGTGGGGCGCCGGCCGATGCCCGCGGGAGCGTGCTCGGCGGGGGGCCGGTTGAGGCCGGCGGGAGCGTCCCCGGCGGGGGGTCGGCCGAGGCCGGCGGGAGCGTCCTCGGCGGGCGCCGGATCTCCTCGCTGCTCGTCGCCGTGGCGCTGGGCGGGCTGGCCGGGGCGGTCGTGCTCGGCCGCGGGGCGAGCCCGGTGACGCTGGCGCTGGACGAGGGCGGCGGCTGGCTGGCCAACGAGCGTCTCGGCGTGCTGTTTCACGTGAACGGGGCCGCGGCCAGGGCAGATGCCACGATCGCGCTGCCCGACGCCGCCGGGCACGAGCTGACGGTGCTCACCACGGTCGTACCGACCGCGCCGGCCGGCGGCGCGCGCCCCGCTGGCCAGGAGCCCGCGGCCGGGCCAGGTGGCTGGGCCGGCCTGGCGGCGCTGGCCGCCGGAGTGGGCCCGGTTGGCCCGGCCCGGCCGGCATCGACGTCGCCGACGCCCGGCGAGGAAACGGTGATCGTGCTGGACGAGACCAGCGGCACGGTCACCCGGGTCAGCCCCGCGCTGCTGGCGATCACCGGCAGCGTGCGCTACCCGCCGGGAACGGTGGTCACCGCGGTGGGCGGCGACGCCTACGCCGTGGACACCGCCGGCGGCCGGGTGAGCCGGATCGACCCGCGCACCCTCGCCGAGCTGGGGTCGCCGGTGATCCTCCCGGCCGGGCTCGGCCGCCCGGCGCAGACCCCGGACGGCACGCTGTGGGTGCCGGTGCCGAGCACCGGCGCGGTGGTCCCGGTGCGCGCCAGCGCCGCGGGCGCCCCGGTCGAGGCCGCGCCGCCCGGGCACACGATCAGCATGACGGTGGTGGCCGACGAGCCGGTCGTCGTGGACCACACCGCCGCGACCGTCGCCCGGGTGCTCCCCGACCGGGTGACGACGCCGGTCCGGCTGCCGCTGGCCGCCGAGCCAGCCCCGTCGTCGGCGAGCCCGGCAGCGGACGCCCAGCAGACCACCGACGCCGGCCCCACCGGCCCTGGTCCCGGTGGCCCGGGTGCCGGCGGCCCGGGTGGGATGGAGCTGCTCGTGCCCACCAGGACGGACGGCCATGTGCTGGCCATCGTCGACGCCACGGCCGGGCGGCTGCTGCTCGTCCACCTCGCCACCGGGCGGGTCGTCGCCACCGCGTTGCCGGCCATCGACGGCGCCGGCCTCGATGTGCGCCCGCTCGCGCCACCGGGCGACGGCGGCGACGGTGCCCCTGCCGGGCCGGGTGACGCGGCCGGTGAGCCGGCCAGGACCCGCCGGCTGGCGCCACCCGTGTGGCACCTGGGCCGGGTGTACGTCCCGGACTCGGACGCCGGAGTGGTCTGGGAGTTCGACCCGGGCTCCGGGCGGTTCGCCCCGCCGGTGCCGGTCGCGCCGGCCGGCACCGGGACACGGATCGGCGTGACCGTCCAGGGCGACGATCTGTGGATCAACGACCAGGCCGGGGCGAACGTGGTCCGGGTCGCGGCCCACGGCCGCCAGCCGATCGCCGTGGTCACGCAGGCGCTGCCCGGCGGGCCGCGCTCGGCGACGCCGCGGCCGCTGCCGCCAGGACGCACCCCGGGCGTGGACGGCACCGGCTGGCGCGAGCGGCCGGGCGGGCAGACGTCGCCCGGCCAGCCGGGACAGGGCGGCCCGGGGCGCGACGACAGCCGGGACGGCAACCCCGGTGCCGGGGGCGGCGGAGGTG
>JADGHD010000732.1 GCA_019689615.1 Frankia sp.
GTCGGTGAGGCCGTGCCGTTGGGGCTGGCGGTGCCGGTGGGGCTGGCGGTGTCGCCTGGGGTGGTCGGGCCGTTCGTGAGCGCCCGGGGGTTGGCGCCGGCGCCGCTCGTGCCGTCGCTACAGCCTGTCACCGCAGCCGCGGCGAGAACGGCGGCGAGCCCGCCGGCGGCAGCGGAGCGTGCAAGGGTCGCCGGCCCGCGTCGGGGCCGGCGGGACGATGATCCGATGCGTCTGTCCACGCCCGCATACTCACTCAGCGTAACGACGGCGACGAGTTGACCACCTCGCCGCCCGCGCCAGCGGTCCGCGGGCCGCGTCCGGCGCTCGTTGACGCGGCTTCGGCCGGCGTGAGATCACAGGAACCGTCGAACTGCAGACAACCGGGCGAAGTGCCGCGGTTGCGCGGCCATGATGTCGCCCGACGGCGATATGCCGGGCCGCGCCGGTCGGCCACCGGGCGCGGGGCGGTGGGAAGGGATGGGGCGATGCCGCTCACCGGACGGGCCGCGGACGATGCCCGGGCCACAGGCGCCGACGCAGCGGGTGGCGGTGCCCGTGCCGACCGCCCGGTCCGCGGGGACACACGGGCCGCCGCCGGCCAGCCGGCCGCGGCGGAGCTGACCAGGCGCGGGCGGCGCGCCCCTGGCCGGGCCGCGCTCGCCTGGCCGCTGGTCGCCTCGGCGACCGCGCTCCTGGTCGCGGCCTGTGGCCTGCTGGGCGACGACGGCGGCGCCTCCGCCTCGCCGTCCCCCTCGCCGCCGGCCACCACCACGCCGGTCGTGACGACGAGCCCGCCACCACCGCCGGGCGAGGACACGTTCCTCAACCAGCTCGACGAGCAGCTGCCCGACCTGGCCCGCGACGACCAGTGGAAGCTCGAGCGGGCCGACGAGGTCTGCCTGTTCCTCGACGGCGGGATGACGCTGCGCGCGGCGGCCACGTCGATCACCGCGATCACCACGGACACCCAGCTGAGCGTGGCCGACGCGCTGGTGATCGCCCGGCTCGCGGTGCCCAACCTGTGCGACGAGCACGCCGACGCCGTGGCCCAGGAGGGCAACGACCCGCTCGACCAGCGCCTCGACCCCAACGGCCAGGGCGCCTGCTTCTTCCTCGACTTCGCCCGCTACCAGGCCCTCGGCGGGGCGGTCGTGGGCGACCTCGACCTCGCCTACTCGGTTGCCACGTCCGCGGTGCTGGCCCAGCGGTCGCGCCCGCCGTCCTTCAACACCGCCTGGCACGCCATGACCAGCGACATCAGCAGCCCGGACGGCATGGCCGAGCGCCGCGCGCTGTGCGCGGCGCACGGCTGGACCGGCGACATCGGCCGGGTCCTGCCCGACCCCGGGGGCGGCGCGGCCGCGTAGCGGCATGCCCGCCGCGCCGGCTCGCGGGTCAGGCGGAGGCCGCCGTCGGGTGGGTGGCCAGGCCCGGCAGGCCGGGATCGAAGGCGGCGTACTGCGGCGGCCAGCCATCGGCGGTGATCTCCATCAGCAGCCGGCGGGTGGCGGGCTTGTTCCACAGCGCGGCGATGTCGTGGCCGATCTCCGCGTAGCCGTCGCGCCGCCAGGTCTCCTCCAGCAGGATCCCGAACGCGGAGTACAGCAGATGCTGGCGCACCTCGGCCGCGGCGATCGCGGGCGGGACGCCGTCGTGGCCGCGGATGCTGGCGCCGGCGCGCACCTGCTCGGCGTTGGCGGGGTCGAGCAGCGCGCGCCGGCGGGCCTCGTCGACGTAGGTCGGGACGGCGCCGAGCATGGTCGTGATCCAGCGGTGGCGCCCGACGAGGTCCCAGGGCAGCCCGCTGACCACGTCGAACTCCGTGGATGACGCCAGCCAGCCGCGGATCAGCTCGGCGCGGCGGGCGAAGGAGCGGTTCAGGTTGTCGTGCTGGCTGTACTCGCGCAGCTGACGGGTGAGGCCGGCGAGCTCCGACCACAGGTCCGCGTCGCTGGGAGCTGCCTCGGTGAGGTAGCGCAGCCGTCCCATCAGCGTGAGCAGCGCCTCGGCCGCGGCGCCGTCCGCGGAGCCGGGGCGGCGGGCCTCCCGCCAGGCCGCGGTGACCCGGCGGTGTAGTGCGACGATCGCGTCGGGGTCGAGGTGCGGGGGCATCGAGCCGCGCAGCTCCTGGTCGCGGCGGCGCCAGGTTGCGAGGTCGATCCGGCCCTCATAGGCCGCCCGGGCCAGGTTGCCGATCTCGTCCAGCAGCGGGACGGGCCATCCGAACAAATAGGCCTGCGGGGCCGAGATCAGTTCGCGAATGTCGTCATCCACGACGTTCAGGATGAACTGCCCGGTTTCCCCGTCGTACCAGGGGGTCTGCCCCGCTCGCCGCCCCGCCGCGAGACTGCCCGGCCCACCGTGACCGCCGCTGCCGGCTGCCCGCCAGGACCACCCCGGGCCTGGGCCGGCGTGCTCCCCGTGGCCGCCTCACCGTGCCCCACCGGCCGGTGGCCCGCCGCCGGCCGGTGGCCCGGCGCCCGGTGGCC
>JADGHD010000733.1 GCA_019689615.1 Frankia sp.
GGCGTGGCTGGTCTCGGGGGCGGGTGGCCGTGGTGGCGGTCTGCGATGCCGGTAGGTTGACACGTCATACTCCGCGTCGGGCAGCGTGTGCGCGGTGGGTTTGGCCAGGGCAGGAGCCTCGTTGGCCGATCTCGCCCGGCGTTGGCCAGCGGATGTCGGTTGCGTTCGGAGGTGGCGGGTGGGGCTGCGCGAGCGGCTCGCGGGCAGGCGCGTGTTCATGACCGGCGTGACCGGGTTCGTCGGGGAGGCGCTGCTGGAGCGGCTGCTGGCCGACTTCCCCGAGACGCGGGTCGTGGCGCTGGTGCGGCCGCGCGGCGGCCAGGACGGGGCGTCGCGGGTCCGCCGGCAGCTGCGCAAGCCCGCGTTCGCCGGGCTGCGGGAGCGCCTCGGCGAGGGGGCGGTGGACCTGCTGGCGGCCCGGGTCGAGGTCATCGAGGGTGACCTGACGCGGATCCCGGACCTGCCGGCCGACATCGACATCGTGATCCACTGCGCCGGTGAGGTGGCGTTCGACCCGCCGATCGACGAGGGGTTCGAGACGAACCTGGGCGGGGTGCAGGAGCTGCTGCGGGCGGTCCGCGCGGGCGGCGCGACGCCGCACTTCGTGCACGTGTCCACGGCGTACGTCGCCGGGCTGCGCTCGGGGCACATCGCCGAGGGGCGGCTGACGCACGACGTGGACTGGGCGGCCGAGCAGGCGGCGGCGCGCCGGGCGCGCCAGGCCGCGGAGGACGCCTCGCGGGCGCCGGAGGCCTCGGCGCGGTTCCTGGCGGAGGCGCGGGCCAAGCACCTGCGGGCCGGGGCGCAGACGGTGGCGCGCGACGCCGAGGACCGCCGCCGGGAGTGGGTGCGCGGGCGGCTGGTGCGCGCGGGCGCGGAGCGGGCGCAGGTGCTCGGCTGGACGGACTGCTACACGTTCACCAAGGCGCTCGCGGAGCGCTACCTGGAGGACCGCCACGGCGACCTGCCGTTGACGATCATGCGGCCGTCGATCATCGAGAGCGCGCTGGCGCGGCCGTTCCCGGGCTGGATCGAGGGCTTCAAGATGGCCGAGCCGCTGATCCTGGCCTACGGCCGTGGGGAGTTCCCCGACTTCCCCGCGTCCCCGGACGCGATCATCGACATCATCCCGGTGGACCTGGTCGTCAACGCGATCCTGGCGGCCGCGGCATCCCCGCCGCCGCCGGAGCGGCCGGCGTACTACACGGTGTGCTCGGGGTTCCGCAACCCGCTGCTGTTCCGGGAGCTCTACGAGCACGTCCGGGCGTACTTCCAGCGCAACCCGCTGCCCAAGCGGGGCCGCGGGCCGATCGCGGTGCCGGAGTGGCCGTTCGCGGGGGCGCGGGCGGCGGAGGCGAAGCTGCGCCAGGGCGAGCTGGTCGCCGCGGTCGCCGGCCGGGTGCTCGAGCATGTGCCGCGTTCGGAGAAGGTGCGCGAGCTGGTCGGGGATTTCGACCGGTTCGAGTCGCGGATCGGGTTCCTGCGCCGCTACGCCGACATCTACCGGGCGTACACGAAGGCGGAGCTGGTCTACGTCGACGACGCGACCGCGGCGCTGCACGACGCGCTCGACGAGGCGGACAAGGCCGAGTTCGGCTTCGACCCGTCGTGCTACGACTGGTACCACTACCTGCAGGAGGTGCACTGCCCGGCGGTGACGGCGGTGCTGCGCCGGCCCAGGGACCCGGCGCCGCCGCGGCGCGCGGGGGCGAACCTGGCGGCGAACCCGGCGGCGCTGGCGGTGTTCGACCTGGACGGGACGCTGGTCACCTCCACGGTGATCGAGTCGTACCTGTGGATGCGGCTGGCGGACGAGGCGCCGGCCGGGCGGGCGCGGGAGCTGGCGAGCCTGGCCGCGGCGCTGCCGGGCTACCTGCGGGCGGAGCGGACCGACCGGGGGCATCTGATCCGGTCGGTGTACGCGCGGTACCGGGGCGCCGACCCCGAGGAGCTGGAGCGGATCATCGACGAGGTCGCGGGCGACATCCTGCTGCGGCGGGTCAAGCCGGCGGCGGTCCGCCGGGTGCGGGCGCACCGTGAGGCCGGGCACCGCACGGTGCTGCTGACCGGGGCGATCGACCTGCTGGTCCGCCCGCTGGCGCCGCTGTTCGACGAGATCGTGGCGTCGCGGCTGACGGTCGGGCCGGACGGGCGGCTGACGGGGAAGCTGGCGTCCTCGCCGCTGGTCGGCGACGCGCGGGCGGCGTTCCTCGACCACTACGCCGGCCGGGTGGGCGCGGACCTGTCGGTGTCGTGGGCGTACGGGGACAGCCAGTCGGACGTGCCGATGCTGCGGGCGGTCGGCAACCCGGTGGCGGTCAACCCGGACGTGGCGCTGTTCCGGGTGGCGAAGGCGAACGGGTGGGCGATCGAGGAGTGGCCGTCGACGCCGGGTGAGGGGCGGCTGGTGGTTGGGAGCCGGCGGGAGCGTGGGCTGTTCGCCGCGGCGCGGACCGCGGCGCAGGCCGCGGCGGCGCTGGCGGTGGG
>JADGHD010000038.1 GCA_019689615.1 Frankia sp.
GCCCGCGACAGCCCGTCCGCCAGCACCCCCACGAACGACAGGTCAGCCGCGTCCCCCACCACCAACCGAGACCGCTGCTCCACCGCCCGACGGCCCGCCCGCTGCAGCCGCGCCTGCCGCAGCAACAACCCCGGCCGATCCGGCGCCGACAACCTCACCAGACCAAGCCCACTAACCTCCAAAGCCTCCCCGGGCCCCGCCGAGCTGGCATGTGTAGCGGTCGTCATCTCTCGCCCCTCCGTCGTCCCAGACCGAGCGGTCAACGGGACGGACCAAGGACCGGCGGGCGCGTGGACGCCGTCAGGCGCGCGCGTACGCCGGCCATCTACTCACGGACGGCACACAGCACACAATCCGCTCACAGGGCATGGCAGCCTGCAACATCGCCGCGAACCGTGCACGGGTGAAAAGTTGCAGCCCCGTCACGGTACTGTCAGGCGCCGTCCGGCCGATCGAGACGGTAGAGGACCTGACCCCGCCAAGGTCCAACGTCGGCGTTCTCAGCCTGGACGTGGAAGCCCAGCTTCTCTGCGACCCTTCGAGACGCCAGGTTACCCGGCGTGATCACCGAGAACAGGTGGCTGACGTCGAGATGCTCCCAGCCCCAGGTGATCGCCGCCGCGCCAGCCTCGGTAGCGAGGCCCTGGTTCCACAGGTCCCGCCGCACAGTCCAGGCGACCTCGACGCCAGGCCAGCCCAGGTCGATATAGAGACCGGCCCGGCCGACGAACTCGCCGGTGGACCGCAGTTCGAGCGCCCACATCCCGTGTCCGTCCAGCGTCCACATACCCATCAGCGCGACCACGATTTCGAACGACTTCGCCGCGTCAATCGGGCCGCCCTGGTAGACGCGGGCGAGCGGGTCAGCGTTCATCGCGGCGTACGGATCAAGGTCTGCCCGCCGCCAGGCACGGAGGATCAACCGGTCCGTGACCAGGGTGGGGATCTCGAACACCGACGGGGCAGCGCTGGTGCTGCTCATGCCGTCAACTCGCGAGGCACCAGCCGCGTAACGGCGAGCCGGTCGAACAACTCCGCGACCGGTCCTGTGGCGCGGTGCGCGCGGAGCGTTGAGGCGATCTCGACCGCGCGGTGAAGGACCGTATGCGTCGGCCTGCCATCGATCACGGCAAGGCCACGGTTCACGGACGCCGCAGCCTCGGCGGGATCAGCACGCATGAGCGCCCAGCCTCGAACGAGATGGGTGTTGGCGACCGACTCGAACGACGGTCTAGCGAGCCGGGCGTAGCCAGCGAGGGACGCATCGACGAGGGGGAGCGCCTCATCGACACGTCCGAGGCGCGCTAGCGAGATGGCGCGCATGCCCTGGGCGTCTTCCACAAGGAACGGCTCCGCACTGGCCTCCGGCGCGGCATCAGACCTGACAGCGGCGTCCATGCGGTCGAGTTCGTAGAGGGCCTCATCGTCACCGAGGGCCGCCAACGCCCGAGCGGCATAGGAGTGGAGCCGCGCGACGTCGTAGGCGTGCCGATGCCGAAGCCCTTCCCGCGCCGCGCGCAGCGCTGCCGGATAGTTCCCCTCATAGAAGAAGATCGACGACCACATGGTCGCGCACGCCGAGCGCAGCGACGGATCATCGCAGGCGTTCGCGTGCTCCTCGACAAGGCCAAGGAACGCCGCCGTCTTCCGGTAGTCACCCATGTTGAACGCGAGCCGGCTCAGCAGGTAAGTCAACTGACCCGCGACAAGCTGATACCCCTCGCGATAGCGGTCCGAGCGCCAGCCATCCGCGAGCAGGTCCTCAGCCCTCCGCCATTCGCGGGCGACATCGCCGAGCAACTCGTCGTGTGGCGTCGTCGGGTACCGGGCGGAAAGATCCGCGACAATGCGATAGGCGGCGTACAGGTCACCGCTGGTAGGGCCGCGCCTACTGGCGCCGATGCGCTCCGCGAGCAGGCTCGCCCCCGCCGCCAGCGTCTCCAACACCTCCCGCCGGTTCGTCTCGTCCTCCTCCGCGACCTCGCCGGATGCACTCGCCACAGGACCGTACGCCCGATCCCGCGCCTCCCTCTGCTCCCGGTAGGCCGCATTCCGCGCGGCCACGATCCGCCCACCCGCATCGAGCGCCTCATCAAGAGCGCGCGCCAGCTTCACCGACAGCGCCAACTTCCGATCCCGGAACGCCGCTTCGATCTGCGAGCGATTGAAGCCCGTCAACGTCTCCAGACCACGGAAGGAGCCACCAGGAGTGCCCTTGCAAGCCTCCTTCCGCTCATGCAAGAGCGCAAGCAATGCCGCGAACGCCGGCCGATCCGACAGGTGCGCCTGATCGCTGCTCACGGTCTACCCCTCCGACGACTCAGACAGGACTGCAACCGGCCAGCCACGTCCGCACACCATCCAGTTGCAGCCTGTTGTAGATCCTGCGCGAATTGTTGCATGACCACTGCCCACGACCCAGCATGGGCAACGTCCGCGACCACCAAGGAGTCACCGCAATGGCCGACCGCTACGACGACGAGCCGAGCACCGCCGTCCACAACCCCGCAAAGCCCGACCCCACCGCCTACGCCGCCGCCGACCTGACGTGGCGGACGTCGTCCTTCAGCAACGGCGCGGGCGGCATGTGCGTCCAGGTCGCCCCGGTCGTCGACGGAACCGGAACGCGTGGCGTGTTCGTCCGCGACAGCGCCGACCCCGACGGCCCGGTTCTGTCGTTCTCCGAGGCCGAGTGGCGCGCGTTCAACGACGGCGCGGAAAACGGCGAGTTCCGCTTCTGAGCCTCAGCAGCCGGGACTCCGCCTGTCCCCGCTTCCCCGGCGCGCTGACCGAGGGACCCCGGAACGCCCCCAACGACGTGGGCTAACCGGGGTCCCTTCGCCGCGCCCAGGACCAGCCCCAGGAATCCCAGGGGTATGGGTGCGGAGTTGATGTTGATCATGACCCTCTCAGGCCCGGCAACGGGCGTGATCGACGATCAGTTGATCGACAATTCGCTGGCTCGAGCAAGCCGTCGCTAGCGCCAGCAAGCGCCCCACATCGCCCGCAAGGGCACCGAGTCCAGCGATCCTGCGCGACTACCGCCGCTCCGCGGCCACCCTCGCCGCCACCGCCGCCGGCATCGCCCACCTCTACAACATCAGCCGGGCAACCTGAGCACACCGCACGTCACGATCCAACCCGCCCACCCGAGTTACGAAAATCGTTTAGCTCAGGACGATAGCGCGCTCCGGGCAGTTGTCCGCGGCCTCGCCTGCCTTGGCCTCGAGGGCCGGGGGCACCTCAGGGGTCTGGACGGACCCGAAGCCCTCCTCGTCGAGCATGAACACCTCGGGGCAGATCTCCCAGCACCGGGCGTGTCCCTGGCACTTGGCGGCGTCGACCTCGGCCTTCATGGCGCCTCCCTGTTCTCTGGTCGGGCCGCGTCCGCGCGGCCCGGCAGGCTAGAACGTAGCGGACAATGCCCACGGGCCGTCCGGGAAGAGACCGCCGAGCAGGTCCATGCTGTAGACGATCTGGCCGGTGACGGAGCCCGCTGGGGTGCTCACCAGGCGGAGAGTGGCCTCGGCCATGGCGTCGTCCGGCTCGACGGGCGGCGTCCTCGGCATCGCCACCGGGCACGCCGAGACCCTCGCCTTCATCGAGCGTCACCTCGCCCAGTTCGAGGCCGCCGCGAGCAAGGCTCGCTAAGACCCTGGCCCGCGCCAGGCTCAGTCGATGATGTCGACGATGAGGCGGTGGGCGAAGTCGCGTGACTCGATGAAGGGCAGGTTGACGTCGAGGAGGGCGGCCCAGCGGGCGCTGGCCTCGGTGGGGTCGCCGGCGGCCAGAGCGTCCACCAGCTCGGCGAACAGCGCGGCCAGACGGGGGGCCGTGGCGGCCCAGGGGTCGTCGGCGTCGACGTTGACCGCCGGACGGGTGCCGGCGCGGACCCACTGCAGGATCTCGGCGACGACGCCCAGCGCCGGGTTCCCGGTCGCGCCGAAGGCGATGGTCGCGGCCCGGTGCCACGTCGCCGAGAACTCGGGCAGGTCGTCGGTGGCGGCGGCCAGCCCGGCGACGAGGTGGCGCAGCTCGGCGAGCGACCGGCGATCGATCCGGGTGGCGGCGAGCGCCATCATCGCCGGCTCGAGCAGCCGGACGGCGTGGAAATGGTCGGCCAGCGTCACCTGGCGGGCCTCGAGCACGGTGCCCGCGAGCTGCGCGGCGACCTGGGTGGACGGGTGCCGGATCTGCGGGCCGGCCCGGTCGCCGGCCCGCAGATCCAGGAGGCACTCCATCTCGAGGATCCGCAGCGCCTCGCGCAGCGTCGGCCGGGAGATGCCGAACTCGATGGCGAGGTCCGCGAGCGAGGGCAGGCGGTCGCCCTCGGCGAGGCGGCCCTCGGCGATGCGCGCGCGGATCTCGTTCGCGACGGCGGCGGCCCTGCGCCGCGGCGGGCCCGCCCCAACCAAGGCGCCGGCTCCGGCCGGCCCCGCGCCGGCCCGCCACAGCGGCACGACGTCCATCTGCTGGCGGCCGCGGCCGCGGGGGACGAGCAGGCCGGAGGTTCCGAGCAGGTAGTCGGTCCAGGCCCTGCCGGCCGCGGCGGCGTCGCGGCGGCGGACGGCCGCGAGGAAGTCGCCGTGCGCGCCGACGACGCGCCGGGCGATCCGCTCGGCGGACGCCGGGTCGGAGTCCTCGATCGCGAGATACACCTGGCCGGCGTAGACCACCCGGAGAATGCCGGCGATCACGGCGATGGACCGGTTCCCGGACAGTTCGATGACGGCCTGGTCGAAGGTCGTCACGGCGGTGGCGAGACCCAGCGGGTCGGCTATGGCCGCGCGCTCGGTGTCGTGCAGCGCGACGAGGTGGTCGAGTGCCTCCTCGCCGAGCCGGGCCACCAGCCGCGTCGCCGCCGACGGCTCCAGCACCGAGCGGGCCTCTTCCAGGTGCGCCAGCGTCGTGCCGCGCAGCTGCAGCAGAAGCGCGACGTACCGGCCCGCGGAGCTGAGCCCCGGGCGACGGACCACGGCGCCGCCACCCCGGCCCCGCCGGACGTCCAGCAGCGACTGCGCCTCCAGGATGCGCAGTGCCTCCCGCAGCGTGTCCCGGGAGACGTCGAGAGCGGCCATCAGCTCCGCCTCGGGCGGCAGCTGCTGGTCGGCGACGAGGGTGCCGCGCAGGATCTGGCGGCGCAGGTCCGCGGCCAGCACGTGCGCGATCTTGCGAGCGCCGCGTGCCGGTGGCCGGAAGGTATCGGCGGCGGCGATCCGCCCCGACGCCGCCGCCGATGCCGTCATCGAAGCAGCAGGTCACGCGCGACCGCGATGCCCACATGCGCCGGCAGCGCGGCGGCGTAGGTGGCGTCCGGGATGCCGCGCTGCAGCTCCGGTACCCGGAAGGTCGCACGGTCGCTGGCCACACAGATGTCGGACATCATCGCGACCAGCAGGCCACGGCCTGGCAGATGCCGTTGACCGCGGAGATCACCGGCGCCGTGCTGTCGCGGATGGTCAGGAACGGCAGCATGTGCGCGCCGATGCTCGGGATCGGCTCGTCGCCGGGGTCGCTGCGGCCGGCGAGGTCACCGCCGGGCGCGAACACGCCACCGGCGCCGGTGATGATGAGCGCCGCCAGTTCCTTGTCGGCGTTCACCAGGTGCACGGCCTTCTTGATGCCGAAGTACATGGCGGGAGTGAAGGCGTTGCGCGCGTGCGGCCGGTCGATCGTCAGCCAGCCGAGAGCCCGGTCCCGTTCGAACCGCAGGCCGTCCGCGCCGAGCTCGTCTGCCACTCGTCCTCCTCCTGGCTCAGAAACATGCGGCGCCGCCTGACTGGGTCAACTGTATAGCGGTTGCACACCCCTCGCCGTCGCGGTTTGACGAGCGACTCCCTCGGCTGCCCCGGCGCGCCGCCCACTCGGAGCATCGTCGCCTTGGCCCGCACGCGCCATCGGTGCCCGTGCTGATCGGCTCGCGATTCCTGTTCGCCTGTGCGGGGTGGCCGCCGCCCGGCCGTCACCGCCCCATTCCAGGCGGGAACCGATACAGCTAGACAGGTGACTGAGTCAACTATATCTTTCCTGCGTGGGTCGCAGGTGGCCCAGGTCACGACGTCGGACGTACCGCCTGGACGGCCGCGCCGGGTTTGAGAATCGACTTCGACGTCGAAGTCTGGCGGGATCGCCGGCGGAGCAGAGGGAGCGATCATGGCTGAGGAGCCAGGGAGCACGGCCCCCGACGAGGGGCAGAACGCGGGCGGCTTATACGGCGGCGGCGTGGTGCAGCTGCTGACCGTCGACGTGGCGCGCAACCCGCAGCCGGTCTTCAAGGCGCTGATAGAGGGCGGCCCGGTCCAGCGGATGACCGGTCTGGCCGGGCCCGCGGTCGTGGCCACCGGCCGGGCCGCGATCGACGAGATCTTCAAGTACCCGGACGTCTACTCCTCCGCCGGGCACTTCGGGTCGCTGGGCAACGTCCGGCCGCTGATCCCGATCGAGGTCGACCCGCCGGAGCAGCGCAAGTACCGCAAGCTCATCAACCCGATCTTCGCCCCGCAGGCGGTCGAGCGCTGGCGGGAGCCGGTCACCCGGCTCGTCCACGAGCTCATCGACGCCTTCGGCGACGCCGAGGAGATCGACTACGCGAAGCAGTTCTCGACGCCGCTGCCGTCGCAGATCTTCCTGACCCTGCTCGGCCTGCCGATCGAGGACCTACCGACCTTCCTGCGGCTGAAGGACGGGATCGTCCGCCCGTCGGTGCTGCTCGGGCTGCCGCCGAACCACCCGGATGTCAAGGCGCACCAGCAGGCGATCGCGCAGGAGATCTACGCGTACTACAACAAGATCCTCGACGAGCGGGAGCTTGAGCGCAAGGACGACCTGCTCAGCCACCTGCTGGACGCCGAGATCGACGGCGAGAAGCTCACCCGTGACGAGCTGCTCGACATCTGCTTCCTGTTCCTGACCGCCGGCCTCGACACCATCTCCGCCTCGCTGGAGACGTTCATGGCCTATCTCGCGGAGCACCCGGAGCGGCGGGCCGAGGTCGTCGCCGACCCGGACAACATTGACAACGTCGTCGAGGAGCTGCTGCGCTGGGAGTCCCCGGTCATGCTGGTCTCCCGCCGCGCCACGCGCGACACCGAGCTGCAGGGCTGCCCCGTCCACAAGGGCGAGCAGGTCTACGTCTTCATCGGCGCGGCGAACGTGGACTCGAACGACCTCGCGGACGCCGACGAGGTGCGGTTCGACCGCACGGTCAACCGGCACATCGCCTTCGGCGGCGGTGTGCACCGCTGCCTCGGCTCGCACTTGGCCCGCCTCGAACTGCGCATCATCCTGCGCGAATGGCACTCCCGCATTCCCCACTACCGGATCAAGCCAGGGGTGAAGCTGGACATCAGCCCGGGTGTCCGGTCCGTGGACTCGTTCCCGATGCTGCTTGGAAAGGGCGAATGATGAAGACGCCGGCGGAGCTGTTCGACCTCACCGGCCGAGTCGTCATCGTCACCGGTGGCAGCCGCGGCATCGGCCGCGCGGTCGCCGGGGGCGTCGCGGCGGCCGGCGCCGACGTCGTCATCGCAAGCCGCAAGTACGACGCGTGCGTCACGGCCGCGTAGGAGATCGAGGCGGCCACGGCCGCCGCGCCCCCCGGTCGCCTGCCACGCCGGCAGCTGGGAGGAGTGCGACCGGCTCGTCGAGACCGTCTACGGCGAGTTCGGCAAGGTCGACACGCTCATCAACAACGCCGGCATGTCGCCGCTCTACGGGAAGCTCTCGTCGGTCACCCGGGAGCTCTACGACAAAGTGCACGCCGTCAACACGTCCGGGCCGTTCCGGCTCTCGGCGCTGGTCGGCGAGCGGATGGCGGAAGCCGACGGCGGGTCGATCATCAACGTCACCACCGCCGGCTCGTTGCGCCCCGGCCCGCACGACCTGCCCTACGCCATGGCGAAGGTCGGCCTGAACGCGCTCACGCTCGGCCTCGCCGGGATGTGGGCGCCGAAGGTACGGGCCAACCTGGTGCTGCCGGACGCCTTCGACACCGACATCTCCAAGGCCTCTGGGGCGAGGCGGCGCAGCGCACCGCGGCCGGCCGCGGTCCGTCCGCCGCGCCGGAAGACGTCCGGTGTGCCACGCCCTGCCCACACAAGATCAAGATTTCAAACAGGCACTGACACGACAGGAGGCACTCAGCATGTCTGGCGAGGTAACCCTCTCCGGAAAAGTAGCCATTGTCACGGGAGCTGGTGGCGGCATCGGCAAGGCCTACGCGAAGGGGCTCGCCGAGGCCGGTGCCGCGGTGGTCCTAGCCGACATCAACCTGGAGAACGCCGAGGCGGCGGCCAAGAAGGTCACCGAGGCCGGCTTCCAGGCGCTCGCCGTGCGCACCGACGTCTCGGACGAGGAGAGCGCGAACGCGATGGCCGCCGCGGCCAGGGAGGCGTTCGGCTCCGTCGACATCCTGGTGAACAACGCGGCGCTGATGGCTGAGATCGTCGGGAAGGGCACGCTCACGACGATGTCGCTCGACATGTGGCACCGCACCGTCGCGGTGAACCTGACCGGCCCGCTGCTGTGCGCCCGCGCCGTCGTTCCCTTCATGAAGGAGCGCGGTTACGGCAAGATCGTCAACCAGTCGTCCGGCGGCGCTTTCATGGCGGCGAACGCCTACGGCATCACCAAGCTCGGCGTCGTCAGCATGACCATCTCGCTGGCCCGGGAGCTCGCGCCGTTCGGCATCCGGGTGAACGCGATCGCGCCCGGCTACGTGAACACCGAGGCCGGCTTCGCCTCCGCACCGCCGGCGGTGCGCGAGATGGTCGCGAAGTCGATCCCGTTCCCGTTCGGCGACCCGGAGGACCTGGTTCCGGGCCTGCTCTACCTGGTCGGCCCCGGCGGCGACTGGGTCACCGGCCACACCCTGAACATCGATGGCGGATGGATCCAGCGCACCTGAGCTGCACACTCTGTCTACAGTCGACAAAAAGCCTGGAAGCTAGTGTCCTGAGTCGTTAATCCGCTGACAGTAGGCGGCGAGGGTCTCGAGGATCTCGTCGGCGGTCCTGGTCCAGATGAACGGCTTGGGGCCCTTGTTCCAGGCGTTGATCCACTTGCGGATGTCCGCTTCGAGGTCGACGACGGAGCGGTGAACCGAGCGGCGCAGCTTGCGGTTGGCGAGTTCGGCGAACCAGCGTTCCACGAGATAGCTCACCGTCCTCATCAGGAAGATCAAGGACGTCATCGCTCACTCGAACGCCACCGCGGAGCCGCTCGTCTGGACCGCGAGCGCTGGCGAGATCCCGCCAATGTCAAACTCGTCCAGACCAGCGTCAGGAAGCTGGTAGACAACATAGGAAGAAAACAACCGGAATCACGGGACACTAGGAGGCACCGTGGCCGACGAGCCGCTCCCCCGCTGGATCCTGCACGTCGAGTCCGGACCGGTCAGCCGGGACCCGGAGACGCTGGCCGAGTTCAACCGCTGGTACAACGAGGTCCACGTTCCCGAGATGGTGGCCTTCCCCGGCTATCTCTCGGGCCGGCGGCTCGAGCCGACCGACGACGGCGATTACATCGCGCAGTACGTCATCGAAGGTGATCCGCAGGAAGTTCTCGCCAACGTGATCGCCGCGTCCCAGGCCGGCACGCTGAAGATGTCCGAGACCCTGCAGATGAACCCGACCCCGAAGATGCGGCTCATGCGCGTCTCGTTCGAGCACAGCAAGCCGGGCTACGAGGACGCCTGGACCAGCTTCGGGGTGTGACACCTCAGGGGAGGGCACGGCCCGGGTCGGGCCGTGCCCTCTGGCCTTTCGACGCTCCGACCCGACTTGGGCCACATTTACCGCTCTCCGACACTGTCAAGTCACAGCCCGCTGACCAGGTACGCGGCTCCTCCGCCTGGCGGCAGTACGCGAACCCGTGCCCTCCGGTGGACGGCGGCCGAGCCACCCGCCCGCGGCTACGCCAACCGAGCCTGGTCGAAGAGCATTCCCTGGATCAGCAGCTTCACGGCGTGGACGGTGGCGTGGTACTCGACCGACGGCGCCGTCAGCGCGTGCTCGTAGAGGCCCATGAGCATCACGTAGATCGCGTTCGTGGCCGCGCGGAGGTCGACGCCCTCCGCGAGGGCGCCCTGCTCGCTCGCCTGGCGCATGACGTCGGCGACCACGCTGCGGATCGAGGCGACGATCGTGTCGCTGTCCCCGGCCAGATGCAGGTCCGCCGCGCTCTCCACCCGGATCGCCCGGTCGAACGGGACCGCGTAGGGGCTGTCGCGGATCATCAGGTCGGCCTCGTCGAGGACGGCCATCAGCTTGTCCAGGGGACCGTCGGCGGTCGCCACGGCGGCGGCGAACCTGGGGACCGTGTGCTGGGCGAGGTCGCGGAAGGTCTCCTTGACCAGCTCGGCCTTGTTCGGGAAGTAGTGGTACAGGCTGCCGCTGGTCATGCCCGCCGCCCGGGCTATCTCGCGGATGGTGGCGCGCGCGTAGCCGACCTCGGCGACACAGCGCAGTGTCGCCTCGATGATGCGCTGCCTCGTCTGGTCGCCGCGGGAGCCGACCGGGCGCCCGAGCAGCGACGGAGTGCTCGCCACGGCTTCTCCTGGTTGTGGTCTCGCCCAAGTCTCGCACACGGCGGCCGACGCACGATCTCGCGCCTTGTCCGTACGCGGACGACCGTGCCGCGCTGGCCCGGCCGCCCGCGGGACCGCGGTCACGACGGCCGCATGGAGTCGTCGGGATCGATCCCGAAGGAGCGCAGCATGGCCGCGACCGTCTCGTAGGCGCCGACGGTGAAGATGAGGTCCAGCAGCTGCTGGGTGTCGAGCTCGGCGGCGAGCACGGACCAGGTGCCGTCGCTGATCACGCCGTCGGCGAGGATCTCGTCGGCGGCGCGCACCAGCGCCGCGTCCAGCTGGTCGAACCCCGGTGCGGCCGGCGCCGACGCGATCCGCGCCACGTCCTGCGCCGTGAGCCCGGCTTCCTCGGCAATGTGGGCGTGTTCTGACCACAGGTATCCGCAGGCGCGGCGGGCCGCGACCCGCAGAATCAGGATCTCGCGCTGCCGGGGCGTCAGCGTCGTCGCGAGCAGCACATGTCCGTTGAACGTCAGGAATGCCTGCGCGAGCTCGGGGTGATGCGCGAACGTCCCGAGCATGCCCAGCGGCCTGGGGCCCGCCTCGGCCTTTGGCATGGAATAACGCTGCTTCGGCGGGACCATGGCCGCCAGCGCCGCGCGCATCTGCGGCGGGAACTGGCGGGGCGACAGCGGCTCGACTCGCGCCATGCGGGCGCTCCCTTCCTCACACGGTGGTTCGCCGAGCGCGCCCGTGGCGACGACCTACTCGCTGTACTCGACGTGCAGCCTGGTCAGCCCACGGAGCATGAACGTCGGCAGGTAGCGGTAACGCCGGTGGCCAGCCGGGCCGTGCTTCTCCTCGTCGATCCAGAAGTTCGACGTGCGCTCGAGGAGCCGGGTCAGGCTGACCACCGCCTCGGCACGGGCCAGCGGCGCCCCGGGGCAGGCGTGCACACCACGGCCGAAGGCGACGTGGCTGCGCGCGTTCGGGCGCTCGATGTCGAACTCGTCCGGCGCCGGGAACTTCCTCGGGTCACGGTTGGCGGCCGTGTTCAGCAGCATCAGCGTGCTGCCGGCCGGGACGTCGACGCCGCCGACGGTGACCGGGACCTTGGACAGGCGGAAGTCACCGCGCACCGGGCTCTCCCAGCGCAGCGTCTCCTCGATGAGGCCCGGGATGAGCTTCCGGTCGGCGCGCACCCGCTCCTGCAGCTCGGGGTTCTCCGCCAAGATCATCACGGCGGAGCTCAGTAGCCTCACGGTGGTCTCCTGGCCGGCGGCGAACAGGTTCGAGGCGACCCGCACGACGTCGATCACCTCGGGCATCGACCCGTCGGGGAAGGTCGCCGAGGCGAGGCCGGTGAGCACGTCGCCGCGCGGCTGGCGGCGGCGGTCCTCGACGTAGCCGGTGAACTTCTCGTAGAGATAGCTGAGCGGGGTGTGCGGCAGCGACTCGCCCGCCGTGGAGCCGATCGTTCCGGCCTGGCCGCCGTGGAACGCCTCGCGGAACTCCGCGTGGTCGGACTCCGGGACGCCGAGCAGGTCGGCGATGACCAGCATGGCGAACGGGCCGGCGTAGGAGCCGTTGAACTCGGCCTTGCCGCCGGTCAGCGCCTCGTCGTACTGGCGGTCGGCGAGCCGCCACATGAACTCCTCGTTCTCCTTCAGCCGCTTCGGAGTGATCATCCGTGCGAGGAGCGCCCGGTGGTCCGTGTGCAGCGGAGGGTCGAGGGTCGGCAGCTGGTCGCTCATCGGCAGCTCGTCGCGGTGCGCGGCGATCGTCGCGGACACGTCGTCGCCCTCGAGCGGCACCGGGAAGCCGGGGAACGGGCCGGTGACGGAGACGCACGCGGAGAACCGCTCCGTGTCGTTGTAGACCTGCACGGCCTCGTCGTAGCCGGTCACCATGAACACGCCATGATGCGGCTCGCGCCGGACTGGGCACTGCTCCCGCATCGTCGCCAGGTACTCGTACGGGCTGTGCAGCACCTTGTCGCTCATGAAGAAGTCGACGGCATCGATGTCGATCATTATCAGGTCCTTTTCCGCTGGCAGCCGCTCGTCCGAGCTGCTTCAACGTCGACGTCAGAATCACCCGAACGATCGCGGCCCGGCGCGAGATCCGCCGGCCGCGGCGTGCGGACGCCGCGGCCGGCGGGGCACACGCGTCACTCCGTGATCTGGATGCCCTCGTAGCTCTTCAGCATCTCCGGGTCGGGCAGCTGCATCTGCAGGTAGACGGCGAGGTTGACGATCTTGCCGTCCGCGTCGAACTCAAAGGTCGTGGCGGAGTTGACGGCGCTGCTGAACCCCGCGACCGTGCTGCGCTCCTCCAGCTCGAGCAGGACCAGGTTGCCGATCTCGGTGACCCGCTTGAACGAGCACTCCCATTCCGAGCGCTGCGCCCACTGGGTGAGGAACTCGGCGTACTCCGACCAGTTCATGACCTCCTTGAACGGGCCGATCCGCTCGAAGGAGTCGACGGCTACCAGCTCGGCGACCGGCGCCCAGCTGTCGACCGGGAAGCCGGGCTCCTTGCCCGCGTCGACCAGCTTCTTCATGAGCTGGGTGTACTCCAGCACGACCCGCGAGAGGCCCGTGTAGTCGCCGATGACCTCGTCGAGGTCGCGCAGCGCGAGCGCCATATCCAGTGCTCCCAGTGGTGAGGTGGCGGATCTGAGGACGTGCGCGGCCCGCCAGGTCGGATCAGGCCTGGTCGCCGGCCAGGTAGCGGTCGACGACACCGTGGAAGTTGGCCACGACGATCTCCTCACGGCTGAGCGCCTCGTGCTTCAGCAGGCTGTTGCGCAGCCCGGCCTGCTGGCGCTGCATCTGCTCGTAGTCCTGCTGCAGCGCCTCGAAGTAGGCGTAGCTGCCGCGCTCCTCGACGATGACGGGCTCCGCCTTCGCCATCGCGGCGAGGTCGTCCGAGAGGTACATGTAGCTGGCGACGTGCCAGCTGCACTTGTTCGGGTCGCCGGACGGGTCCGGGCTGGGCATGATGACGTGGCACTCGCCCGCGCGGACCGTTATGAAGCAGTTCGGGAAGAGCACCCAGCCCTGGTTGTCGGTCATCTGGTCGTCCGTCAGCCCGCTGACGTCCAGGCCCATGCCGGTGAGCGTGTCGCGCGTTGCCCGCTGCAGCAGCTTGCGCGCGTCGACGCCCTCGGGGAAGACCAGCGTCCCGTCCTCGCCGCGGTACTCGGCGACGAGCTCCTCGAAGCGGGGCAGCATCAGCGGCACCGCCGGGAAGGTCTCGGGGAGCTTGCGGATGGCGGCGACCTGCTCCTCCGGGCCGAGCTGCTCGCCCTTGGGCACGTCGAACGGCGTGGTGGCGACGCTGTGGTCGCCGAGGAACTGGTAGCGGCCCTTCTCCGGGTCCGGGTAGATCACGTTCAGGAGCTGCGGGTGCACGCCCCAGACGTGGTAGCCCTCCTGGAAGGCGTCCATGACGACCTTCCAGTTGCAGTCGAGGGCCTCCGTGACGTCCATGACGGTGATGAGCTTGTCCATCTTGTAGGGCCGGAGCAGCTCGATCACGTCGCGTCCGAGGTACTCGGCCAGCGGCTTCGCGCCCGGGTCCGGGTTGAGGAAGATGAACCCGCCGAACGTGTCCACCGGCACGGACAGCAGGGAGACATCGCTCTTGTCGATGCCCGAGAGGTTCTCGCGCAGGATGCCCCGGCAGTTGCCCTCGAGGTCGTAGGACCAGAGGTGGTACCGGCAGAGGAACTGCCGCGAGTTGCCCGTGCGCTCGGCGCACAGCATGTTGCCGCGGTGGCGGCAGGCGTTGACGAAGCCGCGGATGACGCCGTCCCGGCCGCGCACAATGATGTAGGACTGGTCGAACAGCTGGTAGGTCTTCCAGTCGCCGGCCTTCGTCAGCTCGTCCACCCGGCCGACGACCTGCCAGGTCTTCTTCCAGATCAGCTCGCGCTCCCGCGCGGCGAGCTCGGGCGAGGTGTAGCGATCGGTCGAGATCTTCCAGTTGAGCCCAGCGCCGTCCGTGGGCAGACCCGACAGGCCGATCTCGGTGTTGTCGAGCCATTCTCCGGGCCGCGTCGGCCGGGTCGCCTCGATCACCATCAGTCCAGTTCTCCTCGGGCAGGGCGGAACAGTGGGTGGGAGGTCTTCCGCACGCGGGCAGGGCACCGCGCACGAGGTGCAGGTGGCGCACTGTGAGGGACGCGAGGGTCGCCCGCCGCCGTGACGGCGGACGCGTTGCTGAGGACGCGGCCGCCCGCGAGCGGCCGCCGGAGCCCCATCCGTGCCAGACCAGCACCGGACGCGGGGCCTGAGCGCCGTCGACGACGGTAACGAATCAATCGATTGATTGGCAGTATGTTGCACACCACATCGGGACACTGTCAAGCAACGACGGCAGGACCGGAGGAGCCCGACAACCCGCCCGCTCGGCGGGATGCCCGGGCCGCCCAGAACAGCGGACAGCCCGGTGCGGCGGAGGTGGCTGACCGGGCCGGGCGCGCGACCGGCCATGCCTGAGCGTCCCCGCGGCGCGAGCGGGTGGTCATCGCGACGGTGGGCGGGACGGGCCTGCCGATGGGGTGCGAACGTCCCGGTCCGCGGCCACGGCCGGTCGAGATGCTGTCCTTGGCTCTCCGACCTGGAGGGAAAGGATTCGAGGCTCGCCGACCGGGTGAGCCGCGTGGGCGGCGGCGGGCCGGCCCGACCCGACAGGAGCAGCGGATGATGGCGAACCACGCTGGTCACGGCACCGAGACGGCGAGCCTGCGGGTGTGGCGGCGGCGGGAGCCAGCCTCGGGCTGCCTCGGTGGCGACTGGGTCGACGTGGTGAGCGTCCCTGGCGGTCGAGTCGGGCTGACGATCGACGACGCCTGCGGGCATGACGACTAGGCCCGACTAGGCCGCGTTCAGATACATCCGGTCGATGCACTCGACCTCGAACCTGACGTGACGGGCCAGGACATCAGCGACCGTGCGCGGTAGCGTCATCGTCAGCTTCGGTCCGGGACGGCCGGCCACCGAGCCAACCGCCGCCTATCAGCGCGGCACCATAACGGGTTCATCGTCAACCCGTCATGCCGCCCGGCCGGAGCCTCAGATCACAGACAGGCCACAGACACATGGCTCGTCGGCCTGGGGCGGAGCCCCGTTAGCTAAGAGCACTGATTGACAACATACGCGTCGACACATGCAAAAAGATCAAACCTACGTTCCGTGTCCCGGTCCGGGACACGGTTCGCATTGTGGACAACCGAGTGGAGGTGGCGGGAATCGAACCCGCGTCCTTCGGCGGCGCGTCAGGGCTTCTCCGGGCGCAGCCTGCTTCTTGTTTCTCAGCCCCACCGGTCCCGCAG
>JADGHD010000039.1 GCA_019689615.1 Frankia sp.
GGAGAACGAGGCTCACCATGTGCTCACGATCACCGGCCCGGCCGGCCGGGCCGACCAGCAGCCGGGGCCCCAGCGAGGAGTGGGAATGTCGACCGAGTTCTGGCGTGACCTCAAGCCGATCAGCAACGTCTTCAAGGCGGACGCGCGGCCCGAGGTCTACCTGAAGGATGCGCCGACCGAGGACGAGCGCTACTACGTCCCGTTCAGCGAGACCGTGAGCAGCCGGCCGTTATGGATTTCGCCGACGCAGAACCGCTGGGCCGACATCCTCTACTGCAAGGGCCCGGGCCTGGTGAACCGGCACTACCACCCGCAGCAGGTGTTCGCATACACCATCTCCGGCAGGTGGGGCTATCTGGAGCACGACTGGGTCGCCACTGCCGGCGACTTCGTCTACGAGGCGCCGGGCGAGGCGCACACCCTGGTCGCCTACGACTACCACGAGCCGATGCGGGTGCACTTCAACGTCACCGGCCCGCTGATCTGGCTGGACGAGGAGGGCCAGCCGTCCGGGCATTTCGATGTCTTCGACTACATCGATCTCGCCCGCGCCCACTACGAGAAGGTCGGGATCGGCGCGGCCTACGTCGACCAGCTCTTCCGGTAGCCGTCACGGTCCGTTGCCGGGCCGGTCAGCCGCCCGGGTGACCCGGGTCACCCGGGCGGGGTTACTCAGCGCGGTGACCGACCGGTCACCAATATGATCGCGATCATTCATCCATCGGTAATCCTCCGGTAGCGGTGGGAGACAACCATGAACAACAGATGAATAGACAGTGGACCGCGGTGGAAGGGCGCGCGGCGATTGGGTGCGCGCGTCGACATCATCCGTTCACGGCGGCTACAACGGCGGTGTGGAGGACATAGTCCTTGTCCTGGTGATCGTGACCGCGCTCGCGTTCGACTTCACCAATGGTTTCCATGACACGGCCAACTCGATGGCCGCCTCGATCGCGACCAGGGCGCTGCGCCCCAGGGCCGCGGTCGCCATGTCGGCTCTGCTGAACCTCGTCGGCGCCTTCCTGTCACTGTCGGTGGCGGCGACCATCGCGAGCGGGCTGGTGGACGCCGGCCTGATCTCGCTGCCGGTGGTCTTCGCCGGGCTGGCCGGCGGTATCACCTGGAACCTCGTCACCTGGTACCTGGGCCTGCCGTCGAGCTCGTCGCACGCCCTGATCGGCGGCGTGATCGGCGCGACCCTGGCGGCCGCCGGCAGCGGCGCGGTCAAGTGGGACGGGCTGGTCCAGAAGGTGATGATCCCGGCCCTGCTCTCGCCGCTCGTCGCGATGCTCATCGCGTCGATCGGGGCGTTCCTCGTCCACCGGGTCACCCGGGACGTGCCGCGCGAGGGGCGCGACCGCGGGCTGCGGCTCGGGCAGATCGGCGCCGCGTCGATGATGTCGCTGGCGCACGGCACCAACGACGCGCAGAAGACGATGGGCGTGATCACCCTCGCCCTGATCGCGCACGGCACCCTGGGCGCCGGCGCACGGGCGCCGATGTGGGTGATCGTCAGCTGCGCGCTGGCCCTGGCGGCCGGCACCTACTGCGGCGGCTGGCGGATCATCCGCACCCTCGGCAAGGGGGTCACCGACCTGACCCCGCCGCAGGGCCTCGCCGCCGACTCGTCGTCGTCGGCGACGATCCTGCTCGCCAGCTTCTTCGGGTTCTCGCTGTCGACCACCCACGTGGCCAGCGGCTCGGTCATCGGCTCCGGGCTCGGCACCCCCGGCTCCGTCGTGCGCTGGGGTGTCGCCCGGCGGATGTTCGTGGCCTGGGTGATGACGCTGCCCGCCGCCGGCCTGGTCGGTGCCGGCTGCTACGGCATCGTCAACGGCATCGGCGGCACGGCCGGCGTCCTGATCACGTTCCTCCTGATGGTCGTCGGCTGCGCCTGGCTGTTCGCGCTGTCCCGCCGGGCGCCCGTCACCCACAGCAACGTCAACGAGGAGTGGGCCGAGCCGGCCAAGGCCGCGCCCGCCACCGGCCAGCCGGCCACCGCCGGCCAGCCGGCCACCGCCGGCGGGCACGCGCCGACCGCGGTGGTGACGGCGACCGGGCCCGCCAGCTCCGTCGCCCCCGCCGGGCCGGCCGCCACCGGTCCCACCCTCGCCGACGACCCGGTGGTGGCCGCGTAGCCATGGCACACACGGCGATCGGCCAGCCTGGCGGACGAGCCGGGCGCAGCACAGCTTCGGGAGGACGGCCGTGACGTCCTGGATCGACCTCGGTGCCCTGGGGCACCTGCTCGTCGTGGGCCTGCTCTGCGGGGCGGGCCTGCCGGCGCTGTTCGCCCTCGGCGTCCGCGTGCTCAACCGCCCGGCGCACCCCGGCGCCGCGGCCGGCGAGCCGGCGCCCACCGCGGCAGGCGGCGCCGCCGCCCCGGCGCTGACCGAGGTGCGTGCCCGGCCAACCGTCGCCAGCTTCCTGGTCGCCGGCCTGTGCTTCGCCGTCGTCGCCGCCGCGATCGGCCTGGGAATCGGTTTCCTCGTCACCAGGAGCTGACGCCGGCGCGGCTTACCAGGGGCCGCCCGGCCCTCGCGTGCCGTCAGCCGGAAAATGCGACAGCCCGCGCGTTTTCCGCTGGGCGGTCCGTGGCCCGTGTTAGGCTCCCCGAAACCTCGCGTGGCGCACCAGGGCAATCGGGGGAGTTTGCGTGGGCGTCTTCATTTCGCAGTCTCCGGCCGAGGGTGACGTCCTCTTCGAGACCGTGCCGGGCTTCATGGAGAATCTCCAGGTCATTGCCCAGCACATGGCCCAGCCGGCGCTTACCGGCCAGCGCTCCGGGCCTATGACGTTCGCCATCTACGGGCAGTGGGGCGCGGGCAAGTCCACCGCGCTGCGCCGGCTGGAGGCGCTGGTGCGCGACCTCGCCGAGGACGGCGGCGGCGTCGTGACCAGCTCGTACTACGCCGCCCCGCTGTGGCAGAGCACCCCGAACGCCCAGCACACGCTGGCCTACACGATTCTGCGTGAGATCAATCCAGGGGCCATCTTCAGCGCGTTCAGCGGCGGCGAGCGGCCGGCCCTGACGGGCAGCGAGGACGAGGTCACCCGCTTCGCCAGGCTGGCGGAGGTGTTCCGGGACTCGCCGGCGCTGCACCAGCAGTGGATGGTTCACATCTCGCGGGCGCTCGACCCGGACGGCCAGCCGGGGGCCGCCGCCGCGCCCGCGTCGAGCCTGCCGGCCCCGGTGGTCCCGGGCGGGAGCGCGCGCGGGCGGGCGCGGCCGCACGGTGGCCGTGGCTGGTGGGGCGGCGGCCCGGCCGGTGCCGCGGACGCGCCCGGCCCAGCCGAGCCCGCGGACCTCGTGCCCGCGGCCGGGCAGCCCCGCGGCGGGTCGCCCGTGCACATCGTCTTCATCGACGACGTGGACCGCTGCGGCCGGCGCTTCACCGCCGAACTGCTGGCGGCCACGACCTTCTGGGACACCCCCGGCCAGAAGAACATCTTCTTCGTCGTGGCGGCCAGCGAGCAGCACCTGCTGGACTCGCTGAGCGAGCACCTGCCGCTGGGCACGCACACCCCGCGCCAGGCGCTGGAGAAGTACGTGCACCTCGGGGTGTCGGTGCCGGAGATGCTCACCCGGCCGGCGGACGTGGCGCGCTACCTCGTCGAGCTGTGCGCGTCGGTGGACTCCAGCATGGTGACGGCCGAGCAGCTCGACGAGCTCCGCGAGCTGATCAGAGACTCCGAGCGGGACTACCCGGACTGCCCGCTCGCCCCGCTGCTGCAGACCGCGGCGGGCATGACCCCGCGGGCGGTCAAGCACCGGTTCAACACGTTCCTGGCCGAGTTCCGCCCGCCGCACGGCGCCCTCGACCCGGTGGCCGTCAAGCAGTGGGTCATCAAGGCCTTCTGGCCGGACTTCTGGTGGCGCTACCTGTGGCCGATCGGGCGGGCCGAGGAGTTCGGCCACGAGGAGAACCGCGCGATCGACTACCTCGTCGAGCTCACCGAGTACGGCCGCAAGCTGCTGCCGCTGTGGGGCCTGGGGGACGCGGAGCTGCGCCCCGCGCTGCGCTACCTCGCCCAGAACGACGGCCTGGAGCTGCGCGACGTCGAGCCGGAGCTCGTCATCTACCTGGCGGCCAGGCCGCCGTGGCAGCCACCGCCGCGCGGCGGCCCGTACCACTCCCTGCAGGCAGCCGGCGCGCTGGGCGGCCACCGGGCGGAGGAGTCCGACGTCGACCTGGCGAACCTCGGCACCCAGGTCGCCAGGGACGCGCCGGAGAACCTGGTGATGCTCGAGCAGATCATGGCGGAGAACGCGCTGGGCCAGGGTGACCTGGGTGAGGCCGCCGGCCACCTGCGCAACATCGTGCACTTCGTCCGCCAGGGGCTGCCGGCGGTGGCGGCCCCGGTCGTCGGCAACGCCGCGCTGGTGGCCGAGCGGATGGGGCTGGTGCCGGTGGCCAGGGAACTGCACCTGGCGGCACACGAGCTCGACCCGGCGCACGCCAACATCATCCAGAACCTCGTCGAGTTCGTCATCGACAACCGGCAGGACGACCTCTACCCCACGGCCACCCAGTTGCTCTCCCGGCTCAGCGTCGCCCCGGACGCGCACAAGCCGGCCCGCACCCTGGCGCTGCGCGCCCAGCTCGGCGAGCTCACCGGCGAGCCGCTGGAGGTGCGCCGGGCGAACGTCGAGCGGCTGCTCGGCCTGCTGGAGGACAACCCGACCGAAGAGGTGCTCGCCCAGCTCTTCCGCGTCGGCACCGGCCTGGTGGACATGGCCACGATCCGGCGGGCCTGCCAGAGGGTCACCGAGAACGCCCCGGACGACGCGGCCCGCTATGTGCTGCTGCGGCTGTACGCCGACTTCCTGGCCAGGTCCGACGACCGCCCCGACGAGCTCGAGGCCGTCGACCTCTACCGCTTCCTGCTGTCCTCGGGGCTGGCGTGCCTGCCGGGCGCCGGGGACGGCGCAGCCATGGAGGTGTGGCACAACCTCGCGGCCCTGCTCGGCGCGATCGGCCAGCGCCAGCAGGCCGCGGTCATCTGGCGGTGGATGTACGGCACCTGGCCGATGGACCAGCGCAGCCGGCGGGCGTTCGCGATCACCCTGGACGCGCTCAACCTGAACAGCGCCGCGGCGGCGGTGCTGCTCGGCCAGGCGCTGCCCGAGATCGAGCTGGACGCAGCGCCCCTGCCCGCGCGGATGAGCGACCGCGACCACTGGTGGGAGGCACTGCCCAGCAGCGACTACCCGCCCTGCCTCGGCCCGGCCGGGCCGGGCGATGGCGGCGGGAGCGAGCAGGGAGTGTACGGGCCCGCCGCCCCCGGCGGGGGCGGCGGCCAGCCGCCCGGCGGCCCCGGGGCCGACGGCGCCGGCCCGGTGCTGCCGCGATGACCAGCGGTGGCGGCCCCGCTGGCAGTGCCGGTGTCGGCGGCCTGGTCGCCGACGGGGCGCCGGGTGCCGAGGGCAGGATCCGCTGGCCCGTGGTCGCCGCGTTCACGGCCGGCGGCGCGGCGATGCTCGGTGGCGGCGTCTTCGTGGACGACCAGTACGCCCAGTCGATCCTGGTGAACCTGGGCACGACCCTGCTGCTGTTCGCGGCGCTCTTCCTGGCCGAGCAGCGGCTGCTGCTCGCGTTCACCCGGGTCCTCGGCCCGCGCACGCTCGCCGAGGCCCAGCGCGACCTGACCGACCTGATCTCCTCGGCCCGCCAGGTCGGCGGCGGCGGGGCCGTCCCGGTGACGACGGCGGCCGCCTGCCGGGACGCGGTCAACCGGATCGGGCCCCAGCTGTGGCACGCCGGCCTGCGCCAGCAGCCCAGCGCCCACCCCGACCGCATCGTGTACACCGACGAGGCCGGGCTCGCCCTGCGCTGGGAGATCGCCTGGGACGCGCCGGGCCTGCGCCACGAGATCAGCATCGGCACCGAGCACCGCTCCTGGGGCCCCTGGGCGCTCTCCGGCGGCTCGCTCACGCCGGCGGACCTGGCGATCCTGCGCGAGTTCGAGAACGAGGTGTTCCACAGCCTGCGCCAGATCGTCCTGCGGCTGCGCGGCGGCCCGTGACCTGCGCATTACCGGCGGCTCCCGGCCGGGCGCCGCGCGGGCCGCGCCCGCCGGCCCTGCGGTAGCTTCCGGGCCATGGTGACGCAGACCGGCAGCTCAGTGCCACCCAGGGAGCCTGGCAGCTCAGTGCCGCCCAGGGAGCCTGGCGGCTCGCTGCCGCCCAGGGAGCCTGGCAGCCTGCTGCCGCCCAGGGAGCCTGGCAGCCTGCTGCCGCCCAGGGAGGAGGTGCTGGTCCGGGCGGCCTGGGTGCTGACCGTCGGGCCGGACGGGGACATCGCGGACGGCGCGGTGCACGTGCGCGACGGGGCGATCGTCGCTGTCGGGCCGTACTCGAGGCTGCGCTCCGCGCTGCCGGGGGTGCCGGTCGTCGGCGACGGCACCGGGCTGCTGGTCCCGGGCTTCGTCAACGCGCACACCCACCTGTCCGAGGCGCTCGTCACCGGGATGGGCTCGGAGCTGACGCTGTTCGAGTGGGGCGAGCGGATCGTCGGCCCGGTGGGCACCGTGCTCACCGCGCGGGACGCCCGGGAGGGCACCCGGCTGCGCGCCGTCGAGCTGCTGCTGACCGGGGTCACCACGGTCAACGACATGTTCGTGCACTCGAACCCGGACGAGTTGGCCAGCCTCGGCGTCGTCGACGGGCTCTGCTCGGTCGGCCTGCGTGGCGTGGTCTCGTTCGGGGCCGAGGACGCCGCCGTGCCCGGCGCGCCGTGGGCCAGCGTCGAGCGGATCATGGACGAGCAGAACGAGCTCGCCGCCGCGGCCGCCGCAGCCGAGCTGGCCAGCTTCCGCTACGGCGTGGGCACGCTGCTCGGGCAGAGCGACGACCTGCTGGAAGCCGGCGTGGACGCCTGCCGGGCGCGCGGCTGGGCGGTGCACACCCACCTCGCCGAGGTCCGCGAGGAGCTGGTGACGGCCAGCGCCCGCTGGGGCCGGCGGACCATCCCGCACGCGCTGCACCTGGGGATGTTCGAACGGCCGCTGATCGCCGGCCACGGCGTGTGGGTCACCGAGGCCGACATCGAGATCCTGGCCGCGCACCAGGTCGCGATCGCGCACAACCCGGTCGCCAACATGATCCTCGGTTCCGGCGTCGCGCCGGTGCCGCGGCTGCGCTCGGCCGGCATCGTCGTCGGCATCGGCACCGACGGCGCGGCGTCCAACGACAGCCAGGACATGCTTCAGGCGATCAAGATGGCGGCGCTGCTGGCCAAGGTGGGCGCCATCGACCCGGCCGTGCTCGACGCGGCCACCGTCCTGCGGATGGCGACCATTGACGGCGCCCGCGCGCTCGGGCTGGCCGACCAGATCGGCAGCATCGAGCCGGGCAAGCGGGCGGACCTGGTGCTGCTGCAGGACTCGGTGTGCGTGTCGGTCCTGCACGACCCGTGCGGCCAGCTGGTCTACGGCGCCTCGCCGCGGGCCGTCCGCGACGTCTGGGTCGACGGCCGCCGCCTGGTCGTCGACCACGCCTGCACCGTGGTCGACGAGCGCGAGCAGATCGAGCGCTGCCGCCCGCTCGCCCGCCGCCTGGCCGCCGCCTCGGGGCTGGCCAGCGCCGGCTTCTCCCGGCTGTGGACCGACCGGCGGGCCAGCACCGGCCTGTAGCGCTCTTCTCCACGGAACAGCTTCCCCGCCGGGCCGGCCGGCGGCACCATCAGCGGCGACGCCGCCGGCGGGGCGACGGGGAATCGGAGGGCGCGATGGGCGTGCTCGTGTTTCGCAACGGGCCGGTGTTCACCAGCGACGCGGCCGGCTCGATGGCGCGGGCCGTCGCGGTCGAGGACGGCGTGATCGCCGCGGTGGGCGGGGACGAGGAGGTCGCGCCGTGGCTCGCGCGGGCCGACGACGTGGTCGACCTCACCGGGCGGATGCTGCTGCCCGGCTTCGTCGACGCGCACGTCCACCCGGTCCTCGGCGGGATCGAGCGCAACCGGTGCGACCTGAGCGGCGTCCGTGACCTGGCCGCCTATCAGCGGATCGTCGCCGGCTACGCGGCGGAGCACCCACGGGCGGAGTGGATCCTGGGCGGCGGCTGGGACATGAGCGCGTTCCCCCGCGGCCTGCCGCACCGGGACATGCTCGACGCGGTGGCCGGCGGCCGGCCGGTCTACCTGCCGAACCGCGACCACCACTCCGCCTGGGTGAGCACCGAGGCGCTGCGGCGCGCCGGCGTCACCCGGGACACCCCCGACCCGCCCGACGGCCGGATCGAGCGGGACGAGGCCGGCGAGCCGACCGGGGCGCTGCACGACGGCGCGATGCGGCTGGTCGAGCGGCACGTACCGGAGGCGACGCAGGCCGACCACGACGCGGGGCTGCGCACCGCCATCGCCTACCTCAACTCGGTCGGGGTCGTCGGCTGGCAGGACGCGGCCGTCCCCGCCCGGGCGGACCAGCCCGGCGCGCACGCCGCCTACCTGCGGGCGGCCGGGGAGGGCTGGCTGCACGGCCGGGTGTCGTCGGCGCTGTGGTGGGAGCGGGGCACGACGGCCGACGGGGTCGACGACGAGGTGGGCCGGCTGGCGGCGGTGCGGGACGAGACCAACGCCCTCGGCAGCGACCGGTACGCCATCCACAGCGTCAAGGTCATGCAGGACGGGGTCCCCGAGACCTACACCGCCGCCATGCTCGAGCCCTACCTCGACGAGCACGGCTGCCCCTCGGACAACTGCGGCATCTCGTTCCTGGAGAAGGAGCTGCTGGAGCTGGTGGTGCGCCGGCTCGACGCCACGGGCTTCCAGGTGCACTTCCACGCGATCGGCGACCGCGCGGTGCGCGACGTGCTGGACGCGCTGGAGGCGGCGCGGGCGGCGAACGGCACGGCCGACCGGCGCCACCACCTCGCCCATGTCCAGGTGGTGAACCCGGCGGAGGTCGGGCGCTTTCGGCGGGCGGGCGCCGCCGCCAACATCCAGGCGCTGTGGGCGCGGCACGAGCCGCAGATGGACGACCTGACCATCCCGTTCCTGGGGCCGGAGCGGGCCGGGCACCAGTACGTGTTCGGCTCGCTGTTCCGGGCGGGCGCGACCATCGTGATGGGCAGCGACTGGCCGGTGAGCACGGCGAACCCCATGGCCGCGATCCACGTGGCGGTGAACCGGTTCCCGCCGGGCACGCCGCCGCAGCGCCGCCGGCCGCTGGGAGTCGCCCAGGAGCTCGCGCTGGCGACCGCGCTGCGCGCCTACACCGCCGGCTCGGCGTACATCAACCGCCGCGAGCACCTGACCGGGACGATCCGGCCAGGCGCCGCCGCCGACCTGGTGGTCCTCGAGCAGGACCCGTTCGCGGTCCCGGCCCCCGAGATCGGCGACATCCAGGTCGACCACACGTTCGTCGCCGGCCAGGAGGTCTACCGGCGCACGCCCTGACCGGCCATGGGCCGTGCGCCACCGCCGCCCGCGCGGGGCTCAGTGGGCGTCGGCGAGCCGCTCGAGCCGCGGCTGCGCGCCACCGCCGCCTGCCCGGGGCTCAGGCTGCCGGGGCCCGGCGGTCGGCGAGCACGGTGACCCCGGTGAGGTCCGGCGCGGCCGGCTGGCGCGGCCAGGGAATCCACGCGCCGCAGCGCGCGCACTCCCACAGCGGCCGGTGGCCGGTCGCCAGCAGCACGGTGAGCCGGGCACAGGCGGGGCAGTGCCGGAGGATCTCCTGCTGGTCGGGGTGGCACTCCATGCCCCCAGCCGACTACACGGGCCCGGCCGGCGGCACGGGCTGTCGGGCGGATCACGCCAACGCGCCGTGACCGGACGGCTGCCGCCGGCCCCGGCGCCTGGGGGCGTCAGCTCAGCTGGTGGTCGCGCCGCCGTTGATGTTGATCGTCTGGCCGGTGATCCAGCTCGCCTCCTCGCTGGCCAGGAAGGCGACGGCGGCGCCGATGTCCTCCGGTGTGCCCAGCCGGCCGACCGGGACCTGCCTGGCCAGGTGGCCGGTCACCTTCTGGTCGCCGTTCGCCGTGTTGTTCATCAGGCCGAGCGCGAGGCTGTTCGCGGTGATCCCGTTGCGGGCGACTTCCTGGGAGATGTGCCGGATGAACGACTCGATGCCGCCCTTGCCGGCGCCGTAGACCGCCACGCCGATGTTCAGGCCGACGCGGCCGGCACCGGAGGAGATCTGGATGATCCGGCCCCAACCAGCCGCGATCATGTCCTCGAGCGTCGCGTGGACGCAGTTGATCGAGCCGAAGATGTTCAGCTCGATCGGCCCGCGCCACAGCTTCGGGTCGAGCTCGCGGAACTGCCGGGCGACCATGTCGGAGTGGATGCCGGCGTTGTTGACCAGGATGTCGATCGGCTTGCCGGCCCGCTCGCGCACGGTCGCCGCCGCCGACAGCACCGCGTCCCGGTCGAGGACGTCGAACGGCACCGCGAAGGCCTGCCCACCGGCCTGCTCGATCTCCTTGACGGTCGCCTCGGCCCGCGCGGCGACCAGGTCGTTGACGGCGACCGTCGCCCCCTGCGCCGCCAGCACCCGGGCGGTCCCGGCGCCGACGCTCTGCCCGGCACCGGTCACCAGCGCGACGTGCCCGTCCAGCCTGAACATCGCTCTCCCTCGCCGCTGACCTGCGAAATCGTCGTAACCTCTATCAACTTCTCGATCACGTCTCACTGAACCACCGCGTTTCGGCTGGCCGCAACCGTTCCCGGCGCGCGGCCCCGCTCGTGTGGTCCGCGCCGGCGGCGCCCGCGGGCGACGAGTGACGGTCTTCCTGGTGGGCCCCCTACGGCTTTGGCCGGGCGGCCAGGCAGACTGGCGTTCGTGGGTGGCGCTAGCGACGAAGAGCTGATCTCGGTGCGGCTGACGGGGGAGACCGCGGAGCAGGTCCGCGCCGCCGTGGACAGCCTGGGCTCGACGATGGAGGACTTCGCGGTCGAGGCGCTGCGGCGCTACGCGGCCGACACCCTCGCCGACCGCCGGCTGTTCGGCGCGACCGACGACGCCTGGGAGCAGCTTGCCGAGCTGCTCGGCGGGCCGCCGCCGGACGGCACGCCGCGGCTGCGCGAGCTGCTCGACGACGAGCCGGGCGGCGAGGAGCGCGGCCGGTGAGCCCTCGCCGGCCGCCCGCCCCGACCCGGCTCACCGAGGCCCACGACACCCGCGGCTTCCGCAGCGGTGACGACGTGCTCGACGGCTGGCTGCGCCACCGTGCCCTGGAGCAGCTCGAGGAGGGCGTGACCACCTTCGTCGTCGCGGCCCCGGGCGAGGCTGGCGAGCGGGTGATCGGCTACTACTGCCTGACCCGGGGCGCCGTCGAGCGCCGCCGGGCGGTGCCGCGCTGGCGGGTCCGCCGCGGCGGGGCGGGGGCCGGCGCCACGGCGGCGAACGACCCGCTGCCGGCGCTCATCGTCGGCCGGCTGGCCGTGGACGAGACCGCCCAGGGCAACGGCGTCGGCGCGCGGCTGCTGCGGGACGCGGTGATGCGCGCGGCCACCGTCTACCGCACCGCCGGCCTGCCGCTGCTGCTGGCGCACGCGACCAGCGCGCCGGCGAAGGCCTTCTACCGGCACTTCGGCTTCACCGACACCCGGGTCGACCCGTACCTGCTCGCGCTCGGCCTGCGGCACGCCACCGGCGGGCCCGGGCCGCGGTGACGTCCAGCCAGTCCGGTTCGCCCACCACCTCGCGCCGGTCCACGGCGCGCCGGCTGCTCACGGCGTTCTCGGCTGACCTGCGCCCGCTTCGGGTCTCGGCGGCGTTCCGCCGGTTCTGGTTCGGCGAGGCGCTGAGCGCCACCGGCACCCAGGTCGTCGCCACGACCGTGCTGCTGCAGGTGTACGCGGACACCGGCTCGGCGTTCGCGGTCGGCGCGGTCGGCGCGGTGACGTTCGTCTGCCGGGTCGTGTTCGGCCTGGTCGGCGGCTCGATCGCGGACGCGGCCGACCGGCGGGTGCTGGCGCTGCTGACGACCAGCGGGCTGATGCTGGTCTCGACGGCACTGATGGCGCAGGCGCTGTTCGACGCCCCGCTGTGGGTGCTGTTCGTCCTGCTCGGCCTGCACACGGCGATCTCGGCGATCGACGGGCCGGTCCGGCGCACGTTCGCGCCCCGGCTGCTGCCGGCGGAGCTGCTGCCGGCGGTCGGCGCCCTCGAGGGCTTCTCGATGACGGTGGCGTTGACCGGTGGGCCGCTGCTGGCCGGCGTGGTGGTCGCGGCGGTGGACTTCGCCGCGGCGTACGCCGTCGACGTGGTCTCCTACGTCGGGCTGCTGGTCGCGACCCGGCTGCTGCCGCCGCTGCGGCCCGAGGGCGGCGGCACCCCGGCCGGGCTGCGCAGCGTCATCGACGGGTTCCGCCTGGTCTGGCAGCGCAAGGTGCTGCTGATGGCCTTCCTGGTGGACATCGACGCGATGGTGCTCGGCATGCCGCGGGTGCTGTTCGCGGTGCTCGCGGTCGAGCAGTTCCACGGCGGGCCGCGCACCACCGGCCTGCTCTACGCGGCGATGTCCATCGGCGGCGCGATCGTCGCCGCGACCGGCGGCTGGCTGTCCCGGGTGCGCCGGCAGGGGCTGGTGGTGTCGGCGGCGATCGGCGTGTGGGGCGCCGCGATCGCGCTGTTCGGGCTGGCGGCGTCGCTGCCGCTGGCACTGGCGCTGCTCGTGGTCGCGGGCGCGGCCGACACCGTGTCCGCCGTGCTGCGGATCACCATCCTGCAGGTCGCGGCGCCGGACGCGGTGCGCGGCCGGATGGCCGGGCTGTTCATGGTGTCGGTGGCGGCGGGCCCGAGCCTCGGCGACCTGGCGCACGGCGTGGTGGCCGGGTTCACCTCGTCCCAGGTGGCCGTGGTGGGCGGCGGACTGGCCTGCCTGGTCGGGCTCGTCCTGCTGCTCGCCGCGGTGCCGTCGTTCCTGCGCTACGACGGGCTGGCCGCCGCCCGGGCCGCGGTGTCCGCCGCCGCCGTCCCGGCCCCGGCCACGACGGAGCAGCCCGCCGCCGCGGTGGACCAGGCCGCGGCCGCGATGAACCAGGCCGACGCCGGGATGAAGCAGGCCGACGCCGCGATGAACCAGGCCGACGCCGCCACTGCGGCGGACGACGGGTCGGGCGAGGCCCCTGGCCCGTGCCCGCCGGCCTCGGCGCCGACGAGCCCGCCGGCGCCGGCCTGAGCGGCTGCGCCCTCTCGAGTACCGAACATGAAGATTTCGGTTCTCTTTGGGTTCAATGCTCGTTTCCGTCGCTGCCGCGTGAAATGCGCGTGCCCTGGGCCGGCGGGTCACCCGGGCGGCGCGTCGGGCGTTCAGGGAAGGCGGCGGACGATGGTGAGGCCGTCGGCGATCGGCACCATGACGCTCTGCACCCGGTGGTCGGCGCCGACGTGGTCGTTGAATCGCCGTATCGCCTGCACGCTCGGGTTGCTGGAGTTCACGTCGGTGATCTCGCCGTACTGGAACACGTTGTCCACGAGGATCAGGCCGCCGGGCAGCATCCGCGGGATGAGCAGTTCGTAGTAGGTGATGTAGGACGGCTTGTCCGCGTCCAGGAACGCCAGCCCGAAGGTGGGCTCGGCCGGCAGCTCGGCGAGGGTGTCTGCGGCCGGGCCGATCCGCAGCTCGACCCGGTCGTCCACGCCGGCGATCTTCCAGTACCGCTGGGCGATCGCCGTCCACTCCTCGCTGACGTCGAGGCAGAGCAGCCGACCCCCTGCGGGCAGGCCACGGGCGATGCACAGCGCGGAGTAGCCGGTGAACGTGCCGATCTCGATCGCCCGCTCCGGCGCCACCACGCTGGTCAGGATCGTCAGCAGCGTGCCCTGCTCGGGCGGGATCTGCATCTCGGCCTCGGGCAGGGCCGCCGTCTCGGCGGCGAGGTCCGACAGCACGTCGTCCGGTGGGGTGGTGTGCGCCCGCAGGTAGCGCAGGATGCCGGCGTCCATGTAGGTCGACTTCTGGTCCTGCCGGAGCAGCACCGAGAAGTTCTGTCGCATCATTGCCACCCGTTTCGTTGTGACATCGAGAAGCCTGTGCGACTGTCGCATCGACCGCATCTCCTGTTCGGCTACCCCCTGCCCCCCACGGGCCGAAGGTAACCCGCCCGAAGGCGCGGGAACCGGAAACGACGTCGTAGATCCCGGTAAGAACCGGTAAAGATCTGCTACCCGGCCCGCCGTCTTTACCGTCGCGCAGCGTCGGTCCTTTACCGCGCCTGGCCGGCGGCCGGGGCGGCCGAGGCGGCGGTGCGGCCCGCGGTGCTCTCCTCGGCTTCGGGCGGGACCGGCGGCAGGTCCAGGCGGACCAGCAGCCCGCCGGACGGCGCGACGCCGAGCGTGACCTCCCCGCCGTCGGCGGTGACCAGTGCGTGCACGATGGCCAGGCCCAGGCCGTTGCCGCGCTGGTCCGCCCGCTCGCCGCGGGGGTGCTGGCCGGGGCCGTCGCCGGTGCCGCCCGGCCCGGTGCCCGCGGTGTCGGCGCCGGCCGTTCCGCCGCTCGCGCGGAACCGCTGGAACGCGCGGGCGCGGGCCGGCGCGCTCATGCCGGGCCCGGTGTCGGTGACGGTCATCTGGATCATCGGGTCCTCGCCCGGCGGCCCCGCCGGCCCGGCGAGGCCGGGCTGGGTGGCCTCGATGCGCACATGGCCGCCGGCCGGGGTGGCGGCCAGCGCGTTCGCCAGCAGGTTGTCCAGGACCTGCTCCAGGTGGCCCGGCGTGAGCAGGGCGGTCAGCGCCGGGTCGACCTTGTGCTGCAGCGTCACGCCGGCCGTGTCGGCCACCGGCCGCCACATCGCCACCCGGTCCGCGGCGACCTGGGCCAGCCGGACCGGGCGGCGCGGCTGCGGCGCGCCCTGGGCCCTGGCCATCGCGAGCAGCCCGTCGACCATCCGGGACAGCCGGTGCACCTCGGCCAACGTGCCGCCGACCTCGCCGGCCACGGTCGGGCTCACGTCCTGGGCGAGCAGCTCCAGGCGCAGCCGCATCGCCGTCAGCGGGGTGCGCAGCTGGTGCGAGACGTCGGCGAGGAACGCCCGCTGGCTGCCGACCAGCCACTCGATCCGATTCGCCATGCCGTCGAAGCTCGCCGCGAGCTGGCGCACCTCCGCCGGCCCGCCGACCCGCTCGGCGCGGGTGCCCAGGTCACCGGAGCCGAACGCGGCGGCGGCCCGCTCCAGCCGGCGCAGCGGCCGGCCGACCCAGCGGGCGAGCAGCCAGGACAGCGCCAGCGCCACCAGGCTGGACACCCCGAACCCGAGGCCAAGGCGGATCCAGCGCTCGCGGATCTCGGCCTGGACGTGCTCGTCCGACCGGGAGACCGCCAGGATGGCGACCAGGCCGTAGGCGTTGCGCACCGGCGTGACGATGATCATGTGGCGGCCGGTGGCCTCCGACGGCTGGTGCACGACCTGCTCCTCGCGGGCCAGCGCCAGGTCCTGCTGGCTGACCGGGATCGGGCGGCCGGCCGTGGCCAGCAGGGCGCCCTCCACGGAGTAGAGCGCCAGGTCGTCGTGTTCCGTGGCGCCCGGCTGGTCGTCGGTGATCGGGTCGGGCAGCGGGTCCTCCTCCCCGGCGTGGATCCGGCCGCGCACCTCCATGGAGTACGCGTCGGTCGCCGAGGTCATCCGCAGCACGAACAGCGCCCGGTCATGCCTGGCGGCGTCCATCCCGAGCGGGAGGGCCACCACGACGAGCAGCAGCGCGATCAGCGCCAGCTGCAGCGCGAGGATCCGCCGGGTCACCGTCGGTCCGTCGGGGACGGGCCGCCCGGCCCGGCTGGGCTCGTCCGCGCCATGGCCTCGTCGGCCCCGCCGCCCGCCGCGGCGGCCCCGCCGGCGCGGCCGGCCCCCCCACCCGCGCGGGCGGCGCCGGCGGGGGGGGCGGCGGCGGGGCGGGGGCCG
>JADGHD010000040.1 GCA_019689615.1 Frankia sp.
GGCCCGCGGCGAGGTGCCACGGGCCGGGGCCCGCCTGGGTGCTCCCGGGGTCAGGGGTGCCGGCCTGACCGGCGGCGCTCACCCGCCGCCGGGCGACCGGCCGTCACCGCTGGTCAGCGGTCGAGCCAGATCTCCTCGGGGAGCAGGGAGCCGAAGCCGTACTGCTGCAGCCCGCTGGTCCCCTCGGCGCCGATCGCGGCGGCGACGACCCTGGTCACGAAGATCACCGGGGTCTCCTCGGCGAGGATCTTCTGGACCTTGTCGTAGGCCGCCTTCCGGTCCTCCGTGGTGGTGCCGAGCCGGCCGGCCAGCAGCGCCTCGTTCAGCTCGGCGTTGTCGAACACGGCGTTGTTGGCCGGGGACGAGCCGTGGAAGACCGTCCACAGCTGCGGCTCCGGGTCGACGAACGCCGCGGACGACACGATCACGTCGTAGTCCTTGGTCGCCCGCAGGTTCGCGATCTCACCGAAGTCGACGGTGCGCACCTCGACGGAGACGTTGTCGAACGCGGCGAGCTGGGCCTGGACGTTCTCGGCGATCAGCTTGTTCTCGGTGGTCGGGAACGCCGAGAAGGTGAACTTCACCGGCTTGCCCTCGGCGGCCAGCTCGTCGAACAGCCGCTGGGCCAGCTCCGGGTCGTGGGTGGCCAGCGGGGTGTCCCCGTAGAACGGCGAGTCCTTGGTGAACAGCGTGGTGGGCACCTCGCCGTCGCCGTTGTAGACGGCGACGTTGAAGGCGTCGAGGTCGAGCGCGGCGGCGACCGCCTGGCGGGCGCGCGGGTCGTCGAACGGCGCGCGGCTGTTGTTGAGGGCCAGGTACAGGCCGCCGTTCATGGTCATGATGTTCGTCGGCAGCCCGGCCTCCTCGGCCTTGGCCACGTTGCCCCAGTTCGAGTCCACGGCGACCTGGGCGCCGCCGGTGAGCACCGTGTTGTACCGCTGGCTGGCGTCGGTCGCGGGCCGGATGTTGATCCCGTCCAGGTAGGGCTTTGGCGCGTCGAAGTACGACGGGTTCTTCACCAGCTCGAGGTCGGCCCCGCGGGTCCACTTGCTGAGGGTGAACGGCCCGGCGCCGATCGGCTTCGCGTCGAAGGCCTCAGCACCCTGCTCGAGGGCGGCCTTGGAGCCGATCCAGTTCAGCGACGTGGTCGCCACCGTGGAGCCGAACCGCGGGATCTGGCTGGTCAGGGTGACCTTGAGGGTGCGCTGGTCGACGACCTCGGTCGAGGCGATGTTCATCGCGTCGGCCCGGTAGGACGAGCCCACCGCCGGGTCCTTGATCCGGTCCCAGTTGTACTTGACGTCCTCGGCGGTCAGCGGGGTGCCGTCGGAGAACGTCAGCCCCTCCCGCAGGGTCAGCGTGAACGTCGTGCCGCCGTCGGTCGTCTCGAACGACTCCGCCATCGACCCGACGAGCTCGCCCTTGTCGTCGGTCAGGAACAGGTGCCCGTACAGGGCGTTCCCGACCACCGCGGTTAACGCGTAGGCGTTGCTCAGGACCGCCGGGTCCAGGCTGCGCGGGTCGCTCATCGTGAGGATCGTCGCGGTGCCGCCCGCGACCGGCTCGCGGGACGGCTCTGGGGTGGTCGAGCCGGTCGTGTCGTCCCCGCCACCACCGCACGCCCCGACGACCAGTGCCGTGAGGCCGGCGACCAGTGCGGTGGTCAACCTTCGCCTTCGCATGCGCTTCGACCCTTCCTGCTTCGGCCGGCCCCGCCGAGGACGTCGCCCGCTGGCCGGCCGGCTGCCGAATGCCTTGGTATCGCCAAGTGAGAGGAGCACTCTCATCTGAAGAGAGTGGTGTGAAGCAGCATACGCGCGACAGGTTTCGGATGTTGAAACTGCCGTTTTCGCTCGCGCTCGAGGCGCGGATGATGGCTGTCCCGGGCCGGGCGGGCCGAGCAGACTGAGTGGCCGAACGGCCGAGTGACCGGGTGCGCCGGCGGCCGGGCGCGCCGGCGGCTGGCTGCCCGAGTGGGCGGGAGTCCTGGTGGGCCGCCGACGCCGGCTTGGGCGTCGGCTGCGGACAGGAGAGGCGCTGGTGGCCGGGGCGCGGCCGGGCCCGACCAACGGCGGCGCGTGGACGCGGCACGGGAAGCGGCGCGCGTTGTGGCGTTCATCGGCGAGAGCGATCGCCGTGGCGTATTTTTTATATGGTATCCAATGTGCCCCACGGCCGGGGGATGAGGCGGCCCGCGAGCGGGGGGCAACCAATCGCTTGCTTGGGAACCGCCTCAATGGCGTACTGACCGTCGGTACACCTGTGCCGAGGACAGACCGACCGAGATCGAGGTGCCCCTCATGCCCGACGTCACGGCTCCGCTCGCCGGCGTGCGCGTGGTGGACGTGTCCATGCTCGGCCCTGGCGCGCTGACCACCCACCTCGCCGACCTGGGCGCCGACGTGATCAAGGTGGAGCCGCCCGGTGGCGAGTACATCCGCAGGATGGTGTGGCCGTTCGTCGACGGCGTGTCGCTGCTGCACTGGCACATCTCCCGGGGCAAGCGCAGCGTCGAGATCGATCTGCGCACCGACGCCGGCGTCGAGGTGTTCCGCGACCTCGTCCGCAACGCCGACGCCGTGGTCGAGGCGATGCGGCCGGGCGCGCTGGACCGGCGCGGCCTGGGCTTCGAGGCCCTGAAGAAGATCAACCCCCGGATCGTCATGTGCTCGATCTCCGGCTACGGCGCCACCGGCCCGTACCGGGACCTGCCAAGCCACGGCATCGCCTACGACACCTGGGCTGGCATCGTGAACCCGGCGGTCGACGAGAACGGGTTCACCTACCTGCCGGAGCACGCCTCGATCGGCATCCACGCCGGGCCGCTGTACGGCGCGCTCACCCTGGTCGCCGCGGTGCTGCGGGCCCGGGAGACGGGCGAGGGCGCGCACGTCGAGGTCGCCCAGTCCGACGCCGCCGCCGCGATGGACTGGCTGCGCAGCGAGACCTTCCGCGCCTACGAGCGCCCGGAGGACGAGGTCACCGGCAACCCGTCGGACAACTACGAGCGCCGCCCGCCGGGCACCGCCGGCATGGAGGACGCGGTCCGCTACCAGATCTACCGGTCGGCCGACGGCTACGTGCTCTTCATGGCGTCCGAGCGCAAGTTCTGGCGCAACTTCTGCGAGGGCATCGGCCGGATGGACCTGTTCGAGTCCCGCCCCGGCCACGAGTACGCCGACCACGCGCGCGGCGACCTGGAGCTGCGGGCCGAGCTGACCAAGATCTTCGCCACTCGGACCACGGCCGAGTGGATCAGGTTCAGCGGCGAGGTCAACACGACCATCGCCCCGGTGAACTCGCCGAAGACGATCGCCAACGACCCGCAGTTCCAGGAGCGGCTCCCCTGGCTCCCGGCGTCCGAGTTCGGCGCCGACGAGCTGCCGTTCCCGGTCCGCATGAACGGCGAGCTGCCGCGACCGCCCCGGCGGGCGCCCCAGCCCGGTGAGCACAACGCCGAGGTGCTCACCGGGGTCCTCGGCTACGACGAGGCCCGGATCGCCGAGCTTCGCGCAGCCGGGGCGTTTGGCAAGGGATCCCGATAATTTATACAACTGACTAACCCGAAGGTGAGGCGAGCGATGGGGTTGCTCGACGGCAAGGTCGCGATCGTCACCGGTGCCGGGCACGGCATCGGTCGGGGCCACGCGCTCGAGCTGGCCAAGCATGGCGCCAAGGTCGTGGTCAACGACCTCGGCGGCACCGTGCGCGGTGAGGGGCAGAGCCGGGCGGCCGACGAGACGGTCGAGCTGATCGAGAAGCGCGGCGGCGTCGCCGTCGCCGACTACTCGGACGTCGGCGACCACGAGCAGTGCGGCGAGCTGATCGAGCGCGCGATCAGCGCGTTCGGCAAGCTCGACATCCTGGTCAACAACGCCGGCATCGTGCGCGACGCGGCGATCTGGAACATGCCGGCGGAGGACTTCGACGCGGTACTGCGGGTGCACCTGCGCGGCACCTGGTCGACCTCGCACCACGCCGCGAAGTACTGGCGCGCGCAGGCGAAGGGCGGCCAGAAGGTCAACGGTCGCATCATCAACACCACCTCCGGCGCCGGGCTCGGCGGCAACTTCGGCCAGTCGAGCTACGCGGCGGCGAAGGCGGCGATCGTCGGCCTCACCCAGACGCTGGCCCTGGAGCTGCTGCGTATCGGCGTCACCGTGAACGCCGTCGGCCCTGCGGGCCTCACTCGCATCACCGCTACGATTCCCGGCATGGGCGAGGCGTTCGAGCCGGACGAGGTGCCTGAGGGCCAGTTCCACCCGATGGACCCGGCGAACAGCTCGCCGCTCGTCGCCTGGCTCGCCTCCGACGAGGCCGACCACGTGACCGGCCAGGTCATCCGGGTGATCGAGGATCGGATCATCTGGATGCGGGGGTGGACCGAGCGGGCCGAGGTCTCCTCCGGTGGCAAGCGCTGGGACGCCACCAAGCTCGGCGACGTCCTCGCCCAGGACCTGTTCGAGACCCGCGGTCCTGGCCTGAAGTTCGCCAAGTCCTGACACCGTCGAGAACCCGACCCGCCGACGCCCGAAGGACGGCATCCCATGGCACTCGACCTCGCTGAGCTGCTGCGCCCGGAACACACGGTCCTGCTGACGCAGGAATGCCAGAAGGGCGTCATCGGCACGCCGAGCGCGCTGCCGGCACTCGCCGAGGCGGCCCGCGAGTCGGGGATGCTGGCCAACGTCGGCCGGCTGGCGGCGGCGGCGCGGGCGGCGGGCGTGGGCGTCATCCACGCCATCGCCGCCCGCCGCCCCGACGGGCGCGGCGCGAACACCAACGCCCGGCTCTTCCTGGGCGCCGAGAAGGCCCCGGTCAAGCAGCTGCTCGGCACGCCGGCCGTCGAGGTGGTCGACGAGATCGGCCTGGAACCGTCGGACCTGGTCTCGGTCCGGCTGCACGGCGTGTCGCCGATCGCCGGGACCGACGTCGACGCGCTGATGCGCAACCTCGGCGCGCGGACCGTGGTCATCGTGGGCGTCTCGTCGAACGTGGCCATCCCGTCGGCGGTCTTCGACGCGGTCAACCTGGGCTACCAGGTCGTCGTTCCGCGCGACGCCGTCGCCGGCTATCCCGCCGACTACACCGACATCATCCTGACGAACTCGTTGTCGCTGTGCGCGACGATTGTCACGACCGACGACGTGATCGGCGCCTGGAAGTAGCAAGGCGAAGGTGGCTGCGTTACCAGGCTCCTCGAAGCCCTCCCAGTGGAAGCCACCGGGAGGGCTTCGCGCGTTTGTGGCAAGGCCCCCACCTGGGGCGATAGTGGCGAGTCTGGCTGTGACATGTCAGACTCTTCGCCGGAGAGATCAAACTTCTCGCACAGTGAGAAGTTCGTCACCGCCCGTCGCGGCGTTGTGTGACCGCCCCGCGACCCGTTCCCTCCCCGGAAGCGAGCTGCATGGAATGGTGCTCACTGTCCTGCAACGGTTAGGCCGGAGCGTGCTGGTCGTGCTCCTGGTCGCACTGGGGTCCGTGCTGCTGCTCAGCCTGGCCCCAGGATCAGCCGCGTCGGTGATCCTCGGCGAGAACGCCACTCCGGAGATGATCGACGAGCTCAACAAGGAGCTCGGCCTCGACCGTCCGATCTGGTCGCAGTACCTGCACTGGCTCGCCGACGCCGTCACCGGCGACTTCGGCACCTCACCGATCACCCACCAGCCGGTGACCGATGCGATCATCGAGCGGCTGCCGGTGACCATCGAGCTCGCGGTTCTGGCGCTGGCCTTCTCGCTGTTCGTCGCGGTGATCCTGGCGATCATCTCGGCGAGCCTCGCCGGCACCTGGGTCGACCGGGCGATCACCGGCCTGTCCTCGGTGTTCCTGTCGGTCCCTGCCTTCGTCGCCGGCCCGGTGCTCGTGTACTACGGCGCCGTGCAGCTCGGCTGGTTCCCGGTGACCGGGTGGAACCGGATCAGCGAGGGCCTCGGCCCGAACCTGCAGAGCGCGATCCTGCCGGTGCTGGCGATCTCGCTGACCGAGATCGCCTCGTTCCACCGGCTGCTGCGCACCGACCTCGTCGCGACGCTGCGGGAGGACTTCGTCGGTGCCGCCCGGGCCAAGGGCATGGGCCGCGGGTACGTCATGCTGCGGCACGCGCTGCGGCCGTCCTCGTTCTCGCTGATCACGCTGGTCGGCATCAACCTCGGCCGGCTGATCGGCGGCACGGTCATCGTCGAGGCGCTGTTCACCCTCCCCGGCCTCGGCCAGCTGGTGGTCTCGTCGATCAACTCCCGTGACGTGATCACCGTCCAGGGCGTGGTGGTGTTCGTCGCCATCGTCTACGTGGTCGTGAACATGCTGGTCGACCTCAGCTACGGCTGGCTCGACCCGCGCACCAGGAAGGTGGCGAGGGCATGAGCGCCGACCTGAGCAAGCCGGCCGCCGCTGGCGGCGGCGCGGCGGTGGCCGAGAAGCAGGCCGTGACCACGGCGGCCGGCGGGGAGGTGACCTCGGCCGAGCCGCGGGTGCCGACGGTGCGCAAGCAGCGCTCGGTGCTGGTCTACTTCGCCTACACCTGGCTGGTCCTGATCATCGTGCTGGCGGCGATCGCGTCGCTGCTGCCGCTGGCCAAGTACTCGATCCCGGTCGACGCCCCGCGCATCGGCCCGTTCGGCGGCGACTTCGACACGGTGCTGGGCACGGACAACCAGGGCCGGTCGATCCTGTCCCGGATCGTCTTCGGCGCCCGGGTGTCCCTGCTGGTCGGCGCGGTGGCCAGCCTCGCCGGCGCGCTCGTCGGCACCGCGCTCGGCATGATCGCCGGCTACTTCCTCGGCAGGATCGACGCGCTCATCCGGCTGCTGACCGACGCGCTGCTGGCGTTCCCGCCGCTGCTGTTGCTGCTGGCGCTGTCGTCGATCCTGACCCCGAGCGTCAAGACCCTGATCATCGGCCTCGCGCTGCTGGTCGTCCCCACGTTCACCCGGCTGGCCAGGGCGAACACGATCTCGTGGAGCTCGCGGGACTTCATCATGGCCGCCCGCAACATGGGCGCCCGGCGGCGGCGGATCCTGCTGCGGGAGATCCTGCCGAACCTGCTGCCCGGGCTCGGGGCCTACCTGCCGATCGTCATGGCGGCGATGATCGTGGCCGAGGGCTCACTGAGCTTCCTCGGCATGGGCATCCCGCCGCCCACTCCGAGCTGGGGCGGGATGATCGCGGACGGGAAGGACGCGGTCGCCGACCACCCGCACATGGTGATGGTCCCGGCGGTGTTCATCTTCCTCACCGTCTTCGCGCTCAACCAGGCCGGCGACCACCTGCGCCACCGGTTCGACCGCACCCTGCACGACTGAGCGCCGCAGAAGCGTGGATGAGATGAGAGGTCGTCCCGGCCGATGAACGCACAACCCGAACCCGTGCTGGCGGTGCGCAACCTGCGCGCCTACATCGGCACGCCGCGTGGCGCGGTGCGCGCTGTCGACGACGTGTCCCTCCATGTCGGCCGTGCCCAGGCGCTGGGCGTGGTCGGCGAGTCCGGCTCCGGCAAGTCGGTGATGGCCCGCGCGATCATGGGTCTGCTGCCCCCGCGCTCGGCCTGCTCCGGCGAGGTGCTGTTCAAGGGCCGGGACCTGCTCACGCTGCCCCGCAAGGAGCGCCAGGAGATCTGGGGCAAGCAGATCGCCATGGTCTTCCAGGACCCGGGGCGGTCGCTGAACCCCGTCGTCCGGATCGAGCGCCAGCTCACCGAGGGGATGCGCAAGCACCTCGGGATCGGCAAGTCCGAGGCCCACGGCCGGGCGGTCGACCTCCTGCGGGAGGTCGGCGTGCCCGACCCCGAGCGCCGGCTGCGCAACTACCCGCACGAGCTGTCCGGCGGCATGCGCCAGCGCGTGATGATCGCGACGGCGCTGGCCTGCGAGCCGGACCTGCTGATCGCCGACGAGCCGACGACGGCGCTGGACGTCACCGTGCAGCGCCAGATCCTCGACCTGCTGCGGCGGGTGCAGCGGGACCGCGGCATGGCCATGATGCTGATCAGCCACGACCTGGCGGTGGTCGCCGGCCGCACGGACCGGGTGGCAGTCATGTACGCCGGCCGGCTCGCCGAGACCGGCACGACCCGGGCGATCTTCGCCGCGCCCCGGCACCGCTACACGCACGCGCTGCTGGACGCGACGCCGTCGCTGGACCACCAGCGGCACGCGCCGATGCGGGTCATCCCCGGCTCGCTGCCCGACCCGACCAGCCCGCCGCCCGGCTGCCGGTTCGCGCCGCGGTGCGCGCACACCACGGACGCCTGCGTCGACCCGGGCCCACGGATGACGTCGGCCGACGGGGTGGCGGCCGGGATGGACCACCTGATCGCGTGCGTCAACCCGGTGGCCGCGCCGGCCGCCGCCGACGGCGCGGCGCCCGCCTCGGTGGGCGCCGGGGCCTCGCCGAACACCGGACTCGCCAAGGGAGGTGACCTCGTTGGCCGGTAGCGGGACCGCGCACCTGCGCGGCGAGGACGCGCTGCTGCGCGTCGAGGAGCTGGTCGTCGAGTACCCCACCAAGGGCGGTGTGGTCCAGGCGGTCTCCGACGTCAGCTTCGACGTGCTGCCCGGGGAGACGCTCGGGATCGTCGGCGAGTCCGGCTGCGGCAAGTCCACGACCGGCCGGGCCGTCCTGCGCCTGGACCGGATGACGGCCGGGCGGATCACGTTCGCCGGGGAGCGGATCGAGAAGGCGCCCGAGAAGCGGATGCGCGAGCTCCGCCGGTCGATGCAGATGATCTTCCAGGACCCGCAGGCGTCGCTCAACCCGCGGCGCAGCGTCAAGGACCTCGTCGTCGAGGGCCTCGCCGTGGCCGGCGTCCCGAAGGAGGAGCGGGCGAAGGTCTCCCGCGAGGTGCTCACCCAGGTCGGCCTGGGCTCCGAGCGGTTCGCCAACCTGCTGCCCCGCCAGCTGTCCGGTGGGCAGGCGCAGCGGGTGGCGATCGGGCGGGCGCTCGCGCTGCGGCCCCGGCTGCTCATCTGCGACGAGCCGGTGTCCGCGCTCGACGTGTCGGTCCAGGCGCAGATCCTCAACCTGATCGAGGAGCTGAAGGCCAGCCACGACCTGACCGTCGTGTTCATCGCCCACGACCTCGGCGTCGTCCGGGCGGTCAGCGACAACGTGCTGGTCATGTACCTGGGCAAGGTGTGCGAGTTCGGCGACTCCGAGCGGGTCTACTCCAGCCCGGCGCACCCCTACACCCGGGCGCTGCTCGACTCGGTGCCGCTGACCGACCCGGACAGGGGCTTCAACGGCCCGGCGCTGGAGGGCGACCTGCCCTCGCCGCTGAACCCGCCGACCGGCTGCCGGTTCCGCACCCGCTGCCCGCTGGCGGAGGAGCGGTGCGCCACCGAGCCGCCGCAGATCCGCGAGGTCCGGCCAGGCCAGTACGTGGCCTGCCACTTCCCGCTGGTCAGCGGGCCGTCCCCGGACGCGGCCCCGGCCACGTCCGCCGAGCCGGCCCCGGCGGCGGCCGAGAGCCAGCCAGCCGCCGGCACCGCCTGACGGCGGCCGCCAGCGTCAGTCAGGCCGCAGCGAGCGCAGGAACAGCCGGACCGCGGCCTGCGTGTAGCGCTCCTGCTCGGCTGGGTAACGGTAGATCCCGTACGACGCCAGCCGGGCAGGAGCGGCCGACACCATGCCGAGGAACAGGTCGGCCAGGCTCTCCGGGTCGTCCTCCTCGTTGATCACGATGGCCCCGGTCGCGGCGTGCCGGCGCAGCAGGTCGGCGACCAGCCGCCGCCTGGGCCAGCGCACGCCGGTCGAGGCCGCCTGCATCTGCCTGGCGAGGTCGGGGAACCGCTGCGCCTGGGCGATCGCGATCCGGCTGACCTTCACCATCGCCGGGTCGAGCGCCCGGCGGGCCGCCGCCTGCGCGATCGCGGTGAGCGCGCCCGCCAGGTCGTCGAGGTCCGGCGGGTCCGGCTCGGCCGTCGGCCAGTCGGCCCGGCCGACGGCCCAGGTGAACACCGCGACGAAGACCGCCTCCTTGCTCGGGAACCGGGCGTACAGCGACGCCTTGGTGGTCCCGGCGGCCTGCGCGATCGCGTCCATCGACGTGCCCTCGTAGCCGTGCTCCAGGAAGAGCGCGAGGGCCTGCTCCCGCACGTCCTGGTCGAGCTGGGCCGCCTCCTGGCGGGTCGGCCGGCCGCCCCGGCGCGTCCGGCGCCGGCCCCCGGTCACGCTGGTCGCGGCCGAACCGGTCGGGCTGGCCGCGGCGGAGGTGGTGGTGGCGGCCGGTCCGGGCGCGGCCGCGAGCACACCGCCGACTGCGCTCGGCTCAGTCGTCATGACCCGCAGTGTGGCAGATCCAGGCAAAAACTAGACCAGATCGTCTAGTAAAAACTAGACTCGTCAGCACAGTTACGGAGGAGCCCAGCCGGTCCCGAAGGGAGCGTCGTGTCCGTGGTGACCAGTCAGCAGGCAGCCGTCGGGCGGTCCACCCTCGACGCCCTCGACGCGCGGTTCCAGCAGCGCCGCCAGCAGGTGCCGGTGCTCGCCCAGCGGGCGAAGTCCGCCGGCATCGACCGGATCGGCGGGCTGGAGGACCTGGTCGCCCTGCTGTTCCCGCACACGACCTACAAGAGCTACCCGGAGACGCTCATCACCAGGGGCCGGTGGGCCCAGCTCAACCGGTGGCTCGACTCGGTCTCCACCTACCGGGTGACCGGCGTCGACGTCAGCGACGTCGAGGACGTCGACGGCTGGATCAGGCGGCTGGAGGAGCACGGCCACCTGGTCTCCAGCTCCAGCGGCACCAGCGGCAAGCCGTCGTTCCTGAACAAGACCGCCGCAGACCGCCAGGCCTCGGCGGACAACCTGATCGCCTGCCTGACCGAGCTGGGCATGCCGCCGGCGCGGGAGTGGCACGTCCTGCCGGTCGGGCCGAACACCGGGATCAGCTCGGCCGCGTTCATGCGGCAGGTGCTGGCCGAGAACTACCGCCGGCCGGACGCGATCGCGATCCCGGACAGCGCGCCGGTCGTCGGCCACCACCGGTACATGGCCCGCCTGACCGCGATGCGCCGGGCCATGGCCGACGGCACCGCCGACCCGGACGAGCTGGCCGCCTTCAGGGCCGAGCAGGCCGCCCGGCAGAAGGCGACCGAGGAGCGGCTGGCGTACCTGGCCGAGCAGATCCTCGCCCACCGCGACGAGAAGATCTTCTTCAACTCGATGTTCCCGCTGCTCTACCAGATGGGCGAGCTGGTGCGGGAGCTGGGCGCGAAGCCGGGCGACATCACCGGCGCCAACGCGCTCATGGTCGCCGGAGGCCTCAAGGGCGTGGCCCTGCCGCCGGACTACCGCGAGCGGATCTTCGAGATCTTCAACATCACGCCGGCCCGCTTCCTGCACTACTACGCGATGCAGGAGGTCAACCTGCGCAGCCGCAAGTGCCTGGCGGGCCGCTACCACGTGCCGGCCGGGCTGACCCTGCTGGTCCTGGACAAGGGCGGCGAGCAGCTCGTCGAGCTGTCCGACAACCAGGCCGAGGGGCGGGCGGCGTTCTTCGACCTGTCCGTCGACGGCCGGTGGGGCGGCACGATCAGCGGCGACCGGATCCGCGCCGACTTCGGCGGCTGCCCGTGCGGCGCGCCCGGCGTCACCATCCTCGACGAGATCACTCGCTACTCGGACCTGCCGGACGGCGACAAGATCACCTGTGCCGGCACCATGGACGCCTACGTCCGCGGCTTCATCGACGGCTGAGGAGGCCCGACCGATGACCGACCTCGCCACCGCGCCCGGCCCGGCCCGCGCCGCGGCCGGGGGCTCCGGGCCGCTGATGGTGCCGCACTTCGTGCGCGGGCGGCTGGTCTGGGGAGCGGACGTCGAGTACCTCTCCCGCGACTTCGGCGTGCCGTTCGTGACGCCGAGGATCCGGTTCAACGAGCTGTTCCCGCCGCGGACCGAGCAGGGCCCGGCCTACGACGTCCCGGTCAGCGACATCATCGACTACCTGGTCGAGGTCGCCGGCCGGCTGGTGCTGGAGAAGAACGAGTACCTCCAGGAGTCGCTGGAGCTGACCTGCCAGGTCAGCCCGCTGCCGCGGCGCGTCATCGAGAACACCTTCCGCCGCCCCGGCCAGTTCCTCACCCGGGAGGCGCTGGAGTACAAGCTCGAACGGGTGTTCGGCGACCCCCGGGTGCTCGACGGCTGGGTGCAGCGCACCGACCCGGCCGGCCGGACGGCGCGGCTGCGGGCGTTCCCGCCGCGGCTGGTGCACATGCTCGCCGGCAACTCCCCCAGCGCGGCGATGACCTCGATCGCGGACGCCGCGCTGATCAAGGCCGTGAACGTGTTCAAGATGCCGTCGGCCGACCCGTTCACGACGGTCGCCGTGCTGCGGACGATGGCCGACGTCGACCCGGACCACCCGACTCTGCGGTCGATGTCCGCGGTCTACTGGCGGGGCGGCGACGCGAGCGTCGAGAGCGTGCTCTACCGGTCCCAGTACTTCGACAAGCTGGTCGCCTGGGGCGGCGGCAGCGCGATCGAGAACGTCATCAGGTACACCGGCCCCGGCTTCCACCTGGTCTCGTTCGACCCCAAGGTGTCGATGTCGGTGATCGGCCGGGAGGCGCTGCGCGACGAGGAGACGATCCGCGCCGTCGCCGAGCTGTGCGCGCGGGACGCGACGATCTACAACCAGGAGGCCTGCACCGCCGCCCGGCACGTCTACGTCGAGGCCGACCCGGACGACGATGCCGAGCTGGCCCGGCTCGACCGGTTCTGCGAGCTGCTGCGCGAACGGCTGAACGTGGACCGCGACTTCGCCAGCGCCGTCGGACTGCCCACCCCGGCCGAGATCCGCGAGGCCGTGGACGGGCTGCGCTTCCTGGAGCCGGACTACCGGGTGTGGGGCGACTACGACGGGTCCGGGCTCGTGGTCCGCTCACCCGAGCCGGTCGACTTCCATCCGAGCCACAAGACCGTGAACGTCGTGCCGGTGGCGAGGCTCGCCGACGCGGCCAGGTTCGCCACGGTCGCCACCCAGACGGTCGGCGTCCATCCGCCGGGGCGCAGGACCGAGATCCGCGACCTGCTGGCCACCGCCGGCGCGCAGCGGATCGTCAGGCTCGGCAGCGCGATGAACGGCACCCTCGGCGGCCCGCACGACGGCATGTTCCCGCTGCACCGGCTGGTCAACTGGGTCAGCGATGACGACGCCTGACCATGCAGCGGCCGTGGCGAGGCCGGCGGCTCCCCGCGCGGGCATGCCGTCGGCTGCGGCCGTGCCAGCGCCGGCCTGGGTGCACGGGGACGCCTCGACCCTGCGGCAGCGGCTGCTCGGCCGGTCCGGGATCCGGGTCAGCGAGCTGGCGCTCGGCACGATGACGTTCGGCACCCGGGCCGGCTGGGGCTCGGCCGACGAGGTCTGCCGGGAGATCTACGCGGCCTTCCGCGAGGCCGGCGGTACCTTCGTCGACACGGCCAACATCTACGCGGCCGGCGAGAGCGAGGAGATCGTCGGCCGGCTGGTCGCCGGCGAGCGGGACGAGGTCGTGATCGCCAGCAAGTTCGCCCTGGCCACCAACCCGGCCGACCCGAACGCGAGCGGCGCCAGCCGCAAGTCGCTTCGTCGCGCGGTCGAGGCGTCGCTGCGCCGGCTGGGCACCGACTACCTGGACCTGCTCTGGGTGCACGCATGGGACCGCAACACCCCGGTCGAGGAGACCCTGCGGGCGCTCGACGACCTGGTGCGCGCGGGCACCGTGCTCGCCATCGGGATCAGCAACACCCCGGCGTGGGTGGCGGCACACGCGGCGACGGTGGCCGACCTGCGCGGCTGGACCCCGCTGGCCGCGCTCCAGGTCGAGTACTCCCTGCTGGCCCGCACCGCCGAGCGGGAACTGCTGCCGATGGCCGAGAACTTCGGCCTCGCCGTGGCCGCATGGAGCCCGCTGGCCCGCGGCCGGCTGGCACGGCCGCCAGCCCAGGGCCAGCCGGCGCCGCCCGGCCAGGCCAAGGTCGCCGAGGTCCTGGCCGAGGTGGCCGCCGAGCTGGAGACCACGCCGGCCAGGGTCGCGATCGCCTGGGTCCTGGCACAGGGCCTGATCCCGGTCCTCGGCGCCAGCAGCGCCGCCCAGCTGCGCGACAGCCTGGGCGCCGCCCGCCTGGCACCCCCCCAGGACCAGCTGGCCCGCCTGGACGCGGCCGCGCGGATCCGCCTCGGCTACCCGCACGAGTTCCTCCGCGACCGCTGCCCCACCCTGGCGCCCCTGCCCGGCCGGTAGCGGCGACCCCAGGGGCCACCCGCCGACGGTCTGCGCCATCGTCCGGGGGCCGGTCCCGGTGCGGGCCGCCTGTTCAGGCGACCGGCTCCTCGCCGACCAGGGTGGTGCGGTGCATCAGGCGCTGGGAGTCGGCGGTGTAGGGCTGGGCCCGGTGCAGCATGCCGGTGTTGTCCCAGATGACCAGGTCGCCGCGGCGCCAGTGGTGGCGCAGCGAGAACCGGGGCTGGGTGGCCCAGGCGAGCAGGCGGTCGAGCAGCTGCCTGCTCCGGTCCGCTGGCCAGCCGACGACGTGGCTGGCGGTGGCGCCGATCAGCAGCGACTTGCGGCCGTTGCGGCGGGTCCAGACGAGCGGGTGCTCCCGGTCGGGGACCCTGGCCCAGGCGGCGCGCTCCTTCTCCGAGGCGTCCGGCTTGGACAGCAGCTGGGCCGTGACGAAGCTGTGCACCACCCGCAGCCCGGCGATCTCGGCCTTCTCCTCGTCGGACAGGGCCTCATACGCCGCGTAGGTGTTGGCGAACTCGGTGTCGCCGCCTTCGGCGGGGACGTTGAGCGCGGTCAGCAGGGTCGCCTTCTGCGGGACCTCGTCGTTGGCGCCGTCGATGTGCCAGAAGAACGTGCCCTTCCGGTAGGCGGCCAGCGTGCTCCTGCTCGGGTCCAACGAGATCGCCGAGACCTCGGGGTGGTCGGGCTCGCCGCCCATCGGGGCCACGACGACCTCGCCCAGCAGGCGGCTGAGCGCGACCAGGCCGGCGTCGCTGATGTGGGCCTCGCGGTAGATCACGACGCCGTGCTCGTCGAGGTACTTCTGGGTGTCCGCGGCGGCGGCCGGGGTGGCGAGCTCGGCGCCGGTCAGGCCGGTGATCTCCACGCCGATCCCCGGGCTGACCGGGGTGACGGTGACAGCCATGGTCCCTCCGTTGCTCGTGGCCCGGCTCAGGGGCGCAGGTCGTCGTCGATGTCGATGTCGAACGAGCGCTGCATGTACGCGACGGTCTCGTACGCGCCGATCGTGAAGATCACGTCCAGCAGCTGGCGGACGTCGAGCTTGTCGCGCAGCGTCGCCCAGGTCTCGTCGCCGATCCGGCCGTCGGCGATCAGCTCGTCCACCGCGCGCAGCAGCGCGGCGTCCACCGGGTCCCACAGCGGCGCGTCCGGGCCGAGCGCGATCCGGGAGATCTCCTCATCGGTCAGGCCGGCGTCGCGGGCCAGGTGCACGTGCTGCAGCCACTCGTAGCCGCACCTGCGGACCGCCGCGACCCGCAGCACGAGCAGCTCGCGCTGGCGGTCGGTGAGCGTGCTCGTCGACAGGATGTGGCCGTTGTAGGTGAAGAACGCCTGCGCCAGCACGTGGTGGTGGGCGTAGGTGCCCAGCATGTTGAGCGCCTTGGAACGGCCTTCCGGGGACAGCCGCGGGGTCGTGCCCGGCGGTTCCAGGGCGGCGAGCACCGCCCGCATCTCCTTGGGCCACTGCCGCAGCGGGAGCGGCTCGATGCGCGCCATGTTCAGCGGTCCTCCGCGTCGGTGGTCGTTCGGTCGGGCCGGGCGTGGGTCGCGCGGTCCGGGGGCTGCGGACCGCACGACCCACGGG
>JADGHD010000734.1 GCA_019689615.1 Frankia sp.
CCCCGGCCCCGCGGGCCGGCGAGGGCGGGGGAGCCACGCGCCCGGTCGGCTGGGCCGAGCCGGCGCAGCCGACCGCCGACGCGGGTGGCGACGGCGGGCACGGGCACGGCGACGTCCGGCAGCCGGTCGGCGTGTACGCGCACATCCGGGCGAGCGTCGGCCGGCGCGCCAGCCACGTGACCTCGGGGCCGGTGTCGACGCAGCCGGGCTCGCTGGTGTGGCGGGTGCTCACCGCCGGCGAGCCGGTGGTGATCGAGGACCTCGCCGCCCGGGCGGACATCACCCGCGAGGACTGGCTGCAGGGCGACGGGGCGGTCAGCACGGTCGCTGTCCCGATCATCGCCAACGGGCGGGCGTGGGGGATCCTCGCCGCGCACAGCACGAGCCGGCGCCGGTTCACCCGGGACGAGGCCTACTTCGTCCACTCGGTGGCGCACGTGCTGTCCGCCGCGGTCGAGCGGGCCGAGACCCAGGAGGACCGGGCCCGGCTCGCCGTCTTCGAGGACCGCGACCGGATCGCCTGCGAGCTGCACGACCTGGTCATCCAGCGGCTGTTCTCGGTCGGCCTGCGGCTGCAGTCGCTGATCCGGATGGTGCCCGAGCCGGGCGCGGTCCGGATGTCCGCGGCCATCGCCGACCTCGACGAGACCATCGACGAGATCCGCCGGACGATCTTCGACCTGCGCCCGCCCTACACCTACTGACGGGCGCCCGCCGGCTGGCCGCCCGCGCGCTGGCCCACCATCGCGGCCCGCGCGTCGTGGGCGCGGTGGTGCGCGCGGACCAGGTCCTCGACCTCGGCGCGCAGGGCAAGGAAGCGCGGGTCGCGGCGGGTGGCGTGGTCGCGGTCGGCCGGCAGGCGGACCGGCAGGTCGGCGACGACCCGCCCCGGGTCGCTGGCCAGGACGACGACCCGCTGGCCGAGGAAGACCGCCTCCTCGACGTCGTGGGTCACCATCAGCACGGTCGTGCCGGTGTCTGCCCAGACCTGGCGCAGGAACAGCTGCATGTCCTCCTTGGTCTGCACGTCGAGCGCGCCGAACGGCTCGTCGAGCAGCACCACCCGCGGCTCGCAGGCCAGGGCGCGGGCGATGGCGACCCGCTGCCGCTGGCCGCCGGACAGCTGCCCGGGCAGCCGGTCGGCGAACTGCTCGAGCCCGACCTCGCGCAGGTACCAGGCCACCCGCCGGGCCCGCTCCGCCCGGGACAGCCCGACCAGCTCCAGCCCGAACGCGACGTTGGCCGCTGCCGTCCGCCAGGGGAACAGCGAGCCGGTCTGGCTGACCAGCCCGCGCTGCGGCCCCGGCCCGTCGATCGGCACGCCGTCGAGCGTCACCTCGCCGGACGTCGGCCGGATCAGGCCCGCGACCAGCCGCAGCAGCGTCGACTTGCCGGACCCGCTGGCGCCGACGATGCAGACGAACTCGCCGGGCTCCACGGCAAGGTCGACGTCGGCCAGGGCCGGCACGTGCCCCGCGGGCGCGCCGTCGGCCTCCGCGTCCCCCCGCGCGCCGCGGCGGCGGGCCGGCCGCTGGTAGTCCATGCCGACGCCGCGCAGCCGCAGCGAGCCGCCGGTGGCCGCGGCCGGCCCGCCGGCGCCGGCGCTGGCGCTGGCAGGCGTGGCCTGGCCGGGGCCCGTGTCCGCCGTGGTCATGTCGCCCACCTCCCGACCCGGTCGCGCAGCAGCCGCAGGGCGACGTCGATCGCCAGGCCGATGATCCCGATGACCACCAGCACCGCGAAGATCCGGTCGGTCTGCAGGAACCGCTGGGCGCGGGTGATCCGGTAGCCCAGGCCCGAGGTGGCCGCGACCAGCTCGGCGACGACGACGAAGTTCCACGCGGCCGCGGCGTTGACCCGCGCGGTGTCGATGATCCCGGGCAGCGCGTACGGGAGGATCACCTTGCGGGCGATCTCCAGCTGCCGGGCGCCCAGCGTCGACGCCGCCTCCAGCAGGTCCTTCGGGATCCGCCGGACGACGTCGGCGGTCATCAGCGTGTTGAAGAAGACCACGCCGATGAACAGCAGCGCGATCTTCGCCGGCTCGCCGAGTCCCAGCCAGATGATCAGCAGGGGGATGAAGGCGCTCGCCGGCATGTACCGCAGCAGGCCGATGACCGGTTCGAACAGCGCCTGCGCCCAGCCGAGCGCGCCCATCGCGAAGCCGAGCGGGATCGAGACCGCCAGCGCGATCAGGAAGCCGAGTGCGACCCGGCGCACGCTCGCCCAGGCGTCGGTGAACAGCTCCCCGCTGGCCGCCATGTCGGTCGCGGCCGACCAGACGGCCGCGGGCGACGGCAGGAACGTGTCGCTGACGGCGTTGCTCCCGCTCAGCGCGACCCACACAGCCAGCGGCACGGCGACCGACAGCGCGCGCAGCAGCCAGCGGGTGGTGGGGCTGACGTCCTCGCCCAGCTTCGGCAGCCGCGACGGCCGGGCGGGCCGGCGCCGGGGCAGTGGCCCCCAGTCCC
>JADGHD010000735.1 GCA_019689615.1 Frankia sp.
GTCCTGGTCGCCGTGCTCGGCAGCCCGAGCCTGCGCGGGCGGCGGCGCCGGGCGGCATCCACGCCCGCGTCGCCGCCGGGCGAGGGCGGGCCGGAGCCCGCCGAGCCGGCCACCCTGGCGGCGACGCCAGAGCCGACCGGCGCCACCCGGTGATCTCCGCGCCGCCGGTGCGCGGAGATCACCGGGTCCGGGTCAGCGTGGGCTCGCGGCCGAGGTCGCCTCGCGCCACAGGTCGATCTGCTCGCCCTTGTCCTTGCGGCGGCGGGCCGCGAGGGCGGCGCAGGCACTGGCGACGGCGGCAATCAACGCAAGCTTTCGCACCATGCTGGCTCTCCTGGCTCTGCTGGCAGTGCTGGCCCTCGCCAGGGCACGGCTGGCCCTGGCTGGTCCGGATCCCGCATCGTCACGGTATCCCCGGCGCCCGGTCGGCGCCTCGTCCGGTGACCGCTGCGTCAGTGCTGGTACGTGGCGCGGATGACGCCCCGGGCCAGCGTGTGGAACGCGAGGTTGAAGCCGACGAACGCCGCCGACGCGTCCTCGTTGACGTCCAGCTTCGGCACGTCGACCGCGTGGACGATGAAGATGTACCGGTGCGGGCGGTCGCCCTGCGGCGGCGCGGCACCGCCGTACTGCTTGGTCCCCCAGTCACTGCGGACGTGGTAGGCGCCGGCCGGGACCCCGGACAGGTCGCCGGATGCGGCGCCGGTGGGCAGCTCGGTCACGGACGCCGGGATGTCGACGAGCAGCCAGTGCCAGAACCCGGAGCCGGTCGGCGCGTCCGGGTCGTAACAGGTCACCACGAAGCTCTGGGTCTCGGCGGGGAACCCGGACCAGGCCAGATGGGGCGAGAGGTCCTGGCCCCCGGCCATGGTGTGCACGTGCGCCAGCGGCAGCGGGCCGCCGTCGGTGAGGTCCTTGCTGGTGACGGTGAACGACGGGGCCGGCGGGAGCAGGTCCACCTGGTCCGGGGCGAGCGCGCGGTCCTGCAGCGACATACGACATCCTCCAGACGTGAATGGTCGACGCCCACCGCACCGGACAGGGCGGCCGCGCGTCGGCTCTACGCTTCCGCGATGAAACCGCAGTCCGTGTGCGCGAGTGGGGCCGGGTCTTGAAGCTTGTCACCGTAATTCTCCGTCCGCACCGGGTCGCCGACGTCCGGGCGGCCCTGGGCGTGTTCGGCATCCACGGCATGACCATCTCCCAGGCCACGGGCTACGGGATGGAGCTGTGGCGGACCACCTCCTACCGCGGACAGACCTTCCACGACGAGAGCGTGAGCAACGTCCGGATGGAGGTCTTGGTCTCCGACGCGGACGCGGAGGACGCCATCCGGGTGATCCTGCGCGCCGCCGCCAGCGAGGCCAGTGGCGCCGGCAAGATCTGGGTCCTGCCGGTCGAGAGCGCCGTGCGGGTCCGGACCGGCGAGCGCGGTTTGGACGCCCTGTAGCCGGCGTCAAGCCGCCGCGCCGGTAACGGTGGGCCGTGGAACGGTCCGCGCCATCCTCCGTTCCCGGCCCGGCTTTGTCGTGGGCGCGGAACGTGATTGTCCGTTGTCCGCCAAGCGGCGACACCCACCCCGCCGAACGGGTAGCCTGATACGCGTCCCGGCGGGCCCCCTCGAATCCCCCCGTATCGAGCGGTGTCCGCCGGGACCTTTCTGTCTGCCGCCAGGCGTCGGCCTGCTGCGCGGACGATGCGTGCTGTGACCACTCTGCGATCTTCCCCCGGCCGTGGCTGGTCCATGGCGGCGAGGCGAGGATGCCGCAAAGCTGGCCGGCGATCAGGTGCAGGTCGCGGAGCTGATCGAGGCGGTTGGGCCGGTCGATCGCGGCGAACACCCGGGCACGCAACACCGCGGCCTCGGACAGCATCGCCTCGGGCGCGGCGGACATGTGGTCGCTCGCCAGGCGGCGGGTATCGTCGACGAACTGCTCGACCATCAGCGGGTCCAACCTCGCGGCGCCGTAGCGGTCCAGGAACGCCACCGAATGCGCGGCGGTCGCGCTCAACAGGTCGGCCTCGGCGCTGACGCCGGATGCCGCAAGCGACTTCGAGAAGTCCCGGCGGTCGTCCAAGAGCGTGACCGTGACGCGCGCCTGCCCGTCTGGGCAGTACGGATCACGGACACTGACCCGGCGGCTCAGCAGCGGGTCGTTGATGACGCGACTCCAGGCGTACTTCCGGCGGGCGGCGGGGCGACCCCCCACGTGCACACCCGGCCGGAGCACTCTCCGATCCTGGTCCTGTCGGAGCCACCGGTCGGCTCGCTGGTCGTCGGGACTGCCTCCTACCGAGAGACGGGTCCGTTCGGCCTCGGCGTGCTGGCCGCCGCGGTCGTGCTGGTGGCGGTGGCCTGGCGGCTGGTGCGAAGCTCGATCACGTGGGGTCCGGGGGTCGCCCCCGGAGTCACATCGCGGCTGATGGCGAAGGTGGTTGGAGGCCACCGAGCAGGAGGAGCCAGCTC
>JADGHD010000041.1 GCA_019689615.1 Frankia sp.
CCTCCGTGACACCGCCGGCTCCGCCGGCCTCGATGACACCGCCGGCACCGCCGGCCTCTACGATGTCGCGTTCGCCTTCGAGTGCGTGCACGACATGTCCGACCCGGTCGGCGTCCTCGCCGCGACCCGGCGGATGCTCCGGCCCGACGGCGTCATGATCATCATGGACGAGAAGGTCGAGGAGGCGTTCACCGCTCCCGGCTCGGAGACCGAGCGGCTCTTCTACGGCTTCTCCCTGGTCGGCTGCCTGCCGGACGGGCTGTCCCGGTCGCCGTCGGTCGGCACCGGTACCGTCATGCGCCCGGCCACGCTGGCCGGCTATGCCGCCGAGGCCGGATTCCGCTCGACCGACGTCCTGCCGATCGAGCACGACACCTTCCGCTTCTACCGGCTCGTCCCCTGAGCCTGAAGGCCAGGTAGACCACAAGCCCGACAGACGCCAGCGGGCCGCCGTGCCGACCACAGAGGTCAGGACGGCGGCCCGTGTCGTGTCTTCGCTGGTTAACAGGCGCCCGGCTGGCGTCACCCGGCCGATGACCGCGCGGCACCCCGGGCGCCCCGATGAGCAGGCGCCGACGGCCGGTCAGACGTTGACGCCGTAGTCGCGGGCGAGGCCGGCGAGGTCGTTGTGGCCCTGGCCGACGGCGCGGAACTTCCAGTCGCTGCCGTGGCGGTACACCTCGCCGAAGATGACCACCGTCTCGGTCGAGTAGTCCTCGGACAGGTCGTAACGGACCAGCTCGGTGCCGTTCTGGTCGACGACCCGGATGTAGGCGTTGCGGACCTGGCCGAAGTTCTGGCCGCGGTTGACGGCGTCGTAGATCGACACCGGGACCACGATCTTGGCGACCTCGGCCGGCACCGAACCAAGGTTGATCATGATGGACTCGTCGTCGCCGGCGCCCTCACCGGTCCGGTTGTCCCCGGACAGGATGATCGCGCCCTCCGGCGACTTCAGGTTGTTGAAGAAGATGAAGTGGCCATCCGAGAGCACCTTGTCGTCCGCCTTGACCGCGATCGCGGAGGCGTCGAGGTCGAAGTCGGTCCCCGTGGTCGTGCGGGCGTCCCAGCCCAGCCCGACCGTGAGCGCGGTGAGCTGCGGAGTGCCGGCGTCCGCGGCCGTCTTGGTAAGGCTGACGTTGCCGCCCTTGGCGAGGCTGATGGCCATGTGGTGTCCTTCCTCGGCCAATCTGCGTCGATGGCCATGATGGGAACTGCACGCGCGCCCCACACTGACACAGCCGGCCAACCCGCCGGTACCTCGCGTCGCCCGGGCGACAAGACCTCAGGTCAACGCACCGCGCGTCGCTGCCAGATGCCGGCGCGACGAGCGCCAATGGGCGTTTCCAGCGGCAACCGGCCCCGATCGGCCGATTGGGCGCGGCCAACGGACGTGCTCGGGAACGCCGACGCGTATCCGTGCCGCGTGCAGAGCGCCGCGGCAGGTCAGGGCTTGTGGCCGATGCCGGCGGCGACGATCCGGTGGGCGAACTCCAGCGGCTCGCTGACCGGCTCGTCCGGCCGCCACAGCGGGCTGTAGACCAGGCCGGGCTCGACGAGCTCCAGGCCGTCGAAGAACCGGCCAATCTCCTCGAAGGTCCGGAAGCGCCCACTGCCCAGGCTGGTCAGCATGACCCGCTCGATCTCCTTCGTCTCCTCGCCGCCGTCGACGAAGTGGGTGACGAAGACGTAGCTCCCCGGGGCGAGCACCTCCCGATAACGCGCGACCAGGCCGTACGGGTCCTCGTCGTCGTTGAGGTGGTGGATGATCGCGACCAGCAGCAGGCCGACGGGCTGGCTGAAGTCGATCAGCTCCAGCAGCTGCGGGTGGTTGAGGATGGCCTCCGGCTCCCGGGCGTCGGCCTGGATCACCCTGGTGGAGCCGTTCTCCGCGAGCAGCGCCCGGCCGTAGGCCAGCACGATCGGGTCGATGTCCACGTAGACGACCCGGGCGTCGGGCGCGATCGCCTGGGCGACCTCGTGCGTGTTCTGCACGGTCGGCAGACCGGAGCCGATGTCGATGAACTGCCGGATGCCCTGCTCGACCAGGAATCGCACGCCCCGGCGCAGCACGGCGCGGTTCAGCCGGCCCACCGCTGCCCCGCCCGGGGTGATCGCCAGCAGGTGGTTCGCCAGCTCCCGGTCCGCGGCGAAGTTGTCCTTGCCGCCCAGCAGGGCGTCGTAGACCCGGGCAACGGCGGGCCTGGACGTATCGAACCCAGCGATGTCGGTCGGCGGCTCCTCGTCGCGCTCGACGATGGAGCGAGCGAGCGGCGTCTCCTTGGACACGTGCCATCCCCCCTGATGTGCTGGGCAGGAGCCAGACGTCGATCTGGCCGGGTCGCGGGGCCGGCGGCGCGGCGCACACTCCGCGGCGGCAGTGCGACGAAAACGGCGTGGTCGACTACGACGCGTACTATAGACAGACTTTCCGGGTGCCAGTCGCGATCCAGCCGGTTACCTAGACGAAACAGTCGAGGGTCCCGGCGGGCAGCGCCGAACGGCCGCCCGGCCGACGAGACCGGACCCTTGCCCACTCCCTGTCCGCCGGCTACGGGCGATGCCAGCCGGGCCGATAACGGGGGCGAACATCACCAGGGGCAGCCGGGTGGCGCTCGGTAGCCTTGGTGGCATGGCGCTGGTGGTGGCGAAGTTCGGCGGCTCCTCTGTAGCGGACGCGGACAAGATCAAAAGGGTTGCCGAGCGCATCGTCGAGCAGCGCCGAGCCGGCAACGACGTGTGCGTCGTCGTGAGCGCGATGGGTGACACCACCGACGAGCTGCTCGAGCTCGCCGAGCAGGTGTCCCCGCTGCCACCGGCGCGCGAGCTGGACATGCTGCTCACCTCCGGCGAGCGGATCTCGATGGCGCTGCTGGCGATGGCGATCTCCAACCTGGGCGCCGAGGCGCGCTCGTTCACCGGCTCGCAGGCCGGCGTGATCACCACGTCCACCCATGGCAAGGCGCGGATCATCGACGTCACCCCCGGCCGGATCCGCTCCGCGCTGGACGAGGGCGCGATCGCGATCGTCGCCGGCTTCCAGGGCGTGAGCCAGGACACCAAGGACGTCACGACGCTCGGCCGGGGCGGGTCGGACACCACCGCGGTCGCGCTGGCCGCAGCGCTGGGCGCGGACGTCTGCGAGATCTACACGGACGTGGACGGGGTGTTCACAGCCGACCCGAGGATCGTGCCGAACGCCCGCCGGATCGAGCGCATCTCCTACGAGGAGATGCTGGAGCTGGCGGCCAGCGGGGCGAAGGTGCTCATGCTGCGCTGCGTCGAGTACGCCCGCCGCTACAGCGTCCCGGTGCACGTGCGCTCCTCGTTCTCGACGAAGCCGGGCACCTGGGTCATTGACATTCCGGAGGCTGAACTCGTGGAACAGGCCATCATCCGCGGCGTCGCGCACGACCTGAGCGAGGCGAAGGTGACGGTGGTCGGCTGCCCGGACAAGCCGGGGGTCGCGGCCGCCGTGTTCCGCGCGGTTGCCGACGCCGACGTCAATATCGATATGATTGTCCAGGTCGGTTCGGTCGCCGGCTCCGGCCGAACCGACATTTCCTTCACGCTGCCGAAGTCCGACGGGCGGACCGCGCTGGCCGTGCTGGACAAGGTGCGCGACCAGATCGGCTTCGAGCGCACCCTCTACGACGACCACATCGGCAAGCTGTCGCTGATCGGCGCCGGGATGAAGTCCCACCCGGGTGTCTCCGCCCGGTTCTTCGGCGCGCTCGCGGACGCGGGCGTGAACGTCGAGATCATCTCGACCTCCGAGATCCGGATCTCGGTGGTGGTCCGGGACACCGACCTGCCCGGTGCCGTGCGCGCCGTGCACGACGCGTTCGATCTCGCCGACCCGGACAACCAGGCGATCGTCTACGCCGGCACCGGCCGCTAGGCCAGCGCCGGAGACGGCGCCGGCCGCCGCGGCGCCGCCCGGCCCACCGTCCCCAGCAGACCAGCACTCCCCAGCCACCCGCACACCCGCAGTGCCACTCCACCGCCCGGGCCGCCGGGCGGCGGCAGCGAAAGGAAACCCGGCCGTGGCCGACCAGACCCGACCGACTCTTGCCGTGGTGGGCGCGACCGGCGCCGTCGGCTCCGTCATGCTCTCCCTGCTCACCGAACGACCGGACATCTGGGGCGAGATCCGCCTGGTGGCCTCGGCCCGATCGGCCGGCCGGACGCTGCGGGTGCGCGGCGCCGACGTCGTCGTCCAGGCGCTCGCCCCGGAGGTGTTCGACGGCGTCGACATCGCGATGTTCGACGTGCCGGACGAGGTGTCCGCGACGTGGGCGCCGATCGCCGCCTCCCGCGGCGCCATCGCCGTGGACAACTCGGGCGCGTTCCGGATGGACGCCGACGTCCCGCTCGTCGTCCCCGAGGTCAACGCGCACGCGCTGGCCGACGTGCCGCGCGGGATCATCGCGAACCCGAACTGCACCACCCTGTCGATGATCGTCGCGCTCGGCGCGCTGCACCGGGAGTTCGAGCTCGAGTCGGTCTTCGCCACCTCCTACCAGGCCGCCAGCGGCGCCGGCCAGGCCGGCATCGACACGCTCTACGACCAGCTGGCGGTGGTCGGCGGCCGGCGTGACCTCGGCCAGACCGCCGGCGACGTCCGCAAGGCCATCGGCGAGGACGCGTTCGGCCCGTTCCCGGCGCCGCTCGCGCTCAACGTCGTGCCCTGGGCCGGCTCGCTCAAGGACGGCGGCTGGTCGTCCGAGGAGATGAAGATCCGTAACGAGTCCCGCAAGATCCTCGGGCTGCCCGGCCTGCGGGTCTCGGCGACCTGCGTGCGGGTGCCCGTGGTCACGACGCACGCGGTCGCCGTGCACGCGCGGTTCACCCGGCCGGTCAGCGCCGGGGAGGCTCGGGCCGCGCTCGTCAACGCCCCCGGCGTGATGGTGGTCGACGACCCCGCGAACGGCGAGTTCCCGACGCCGGCCGACGTCGTGGGCACCGACCCGACCTGGGTGGGCCGGATCCGGCAGTCGCCGGACGACCCGAACGAGATCGCGATGTTCGTCTGCGGCGACAACCTGCGCAAGGGCGCCGCGCTGAACACGCTGCAGATCGCCGAGGAACTCGCCAGGCGAGGGCTGGCCCGCCGCTGACCGCGGGGGCGGCCACCGGAGGTGCGGGACCTGTTCGCGACCCCGGGGCTGGCCCGCCGCTGACCGCGAGGGCGGGCCGCGGCCCCGGCCCGGCCCGCCCGCGCCCGCGGCGCCGCCCGGCCGGCGCGGGGGGCCTGCCGTCCGCGTGCCCTGCGCGGTCCGGCGCCGCGCCGCTGCGTGTCAACCCGGCGACGGGACATGCCTGATCGGCAACACTGCGAGCGCGCGGGGCCGCGCCATGGCGACGACCACTACCGGCGCACCACTGGCGCGCGAACCGTGTCCGGAATGCGCCAGTCCGCATCCTGCGGCGCATCCGTGGGCGAAGCGCGTATGTTGGACGTGCCCTATATCACATCCGCGCCAGGCGGGCGGATTGCCGTGCCGACGTGTCGATTCGTCATGCCCGCTGCCGGGGCTCGACCCTTTGGCGCTGTTGCGATATATGGACACGCTCGCGCGCCCGGGCAAGCGTGTTACCAACGGATGAACCCCGACTCCGCGGCCCGTAGGGCTCCCGCGCACGGCCGATGCCGTGTACCGTCGACCCTGGCTGCAGTTCGGTCCGTGTCTCAGCCGAGACGCTGCGGAACTGAGCGGGAGGCGAAAATTCGCCGCCCGCGATTGGCCCGGGGTCCGCGCGGTGCGGGCCCTGACTGCACCAGCAGGGAGAACGGCACGTGGCTCAGGGCACGGTCAAGTGGTTCAACTCGGAGAAGGGCTTCGGCTTCATCTCCGTGGACGGCGGCGGCTCCGACGTTTTCGTCCACTACAGCGCAATCCAGATGGACGGCTACAAGTCCCTCGACGAGGGTCAGCGGGTCGAGTTCCAGGTGACCCAGGGGCAGAAGGGGCCGCAGGCCGACGCCGTCCGCGTCATCTGAGCCACCTATAGACCAACGATCAGCCCGTCTCCTCCGCGGAGGCGGGCTGATCGTCTTTCTGGACCCTGAACGGGCCTGCCGGGCCCGAACCCGCGCGCGGGCAACCGGTCCCGGTCGGCGATGCCAACCGGAACCAGGCCCGCGCCCGGGGCCGTGCTCGACCGGGATGCGTTACGCCGCTGGCGGAACGCTGCTCGACAGGGATGCGTTACGCCGCTGGCGGAACGCTCAGCCGCGCGGGCGGGACGGGCCGGTGCCCGCCCCGGTCCGCTCGATCACGGCGGCGATCTCGTCGAGGTCGGCGTCGGTCAGGGTGAGCGTGGCCGCCGGCAGCCAGCCGTCGATCTGCGCCGGGCGGCGGGCGCCCACGATGGCGCCGGTGACGCCCGGCACCGCCAGGGCCCAGGCCACCGCGACCGCGGCCGTCGTGGTGCCGTGCCGCGCGGCGATGCCCTTCATCACCTCCGCGACCTCGAGGATGCGGCCAAGCGCCGGCTCGTTGAAGTCCGGGTGGCGCCGCCGCCAGTCGTCCTCCGACAACGCCGCCGAGCGCTCGGCCGACCAGCTACCGGTGAGCAGGCCGGACTGCATCGGGCTGTAGACGATCACGCCGATGCCGTGCTCGGCGCAGTACGGCAGGATCTCGGCGGCCGCCTCCCGGTTGATCGCCGACAGGGGCGGCTGCAGCGTGTCGACCCCACCGGCCTTGGCCGCCTCCTCGAGCTGGGCGACGTCGAAGTTGGACACCCCGATGGCTCGGACCTTGCCGGCCTCGCGCAGCTCGTGCAGGGTGCCGACGACGTCGGCGATCGGCGTGCCGTCCTCCGGCGGCCAGTGCATCTGGTACAGGTCGATCCGCTCGACGCCGAGCCGGCGCAGGGAGGCGTCCACCTCGGCGCGGATCGAGTCGGGCGCGCCGATCCGCCGCGACGGCACCCGCGGCCGCTGCGGGTCCCAGACCAGGCCGCACTTGGTGAACACGTACGGCCGCTCGTTGTCCGGCATGCCGGCCAGAGCCCGGGCCACCAGCTCCTCGGAGTGGCCGAGCCCGTAGACGGCCGCGGTGTCGATCCAGTTGATCCCGGATTCGACCGCGTACCGGATCGCCGCCACCGCCTCGTCGTCGTCCTGCTCTCCCCAGGAGAACGCCCAGCCGGCACCGCCGATCGCCCAGGCGCCGAACCCGGCGCGGGTGATGTCCATGCCAGTTCGGCCGAGCGGTACGGTGGGCAGCCCTGTGGGCATGGTCATGTGCGTTCCTCCCAGGCGGTGTGCCGGTTCGGTCGGGTCTGTGGCGGGCGGTGGCCCACCCGGGCGCGCCCGTCGGTGCGTCCCGTTGGTGCGGGGTGAAAGCGCAGGCCAGCCCGCGGGTACAGGTCAAACGGATACCTGACCGGGGCATGCACCGCCAGGTGAGCCTTCCGTGAGGCGCGACACCAGGCCACCGCGACACGCCCGCGGGCCGGCCACCCCTGCCCGCCCGGCGCTCCCGGCGAGCGCGCCACGCCGGCCCGGCTGGTCCCGGGCACCCTCACCCGGCCGGCCGGGGGCCGGCGGGCGCCGGGTCAGCGCAGCCAGCGGCGGTGGCGGGCGGCCGACAGCTCCGGCCAGGCGTCGAAGAAGTCCCGCTCGGCGGTCCGTGCCCGGTGCTCCTCCAGGCCCAGGAGCAGGCCGAGGGTGAAGGCGGTCGGCTCGCCGGCCTCCTGCGCCTCCAGCCCCCAGGTCCGCAGCAGGCCGCAGGCCACGGTGGCGTCCTGGTGGATGCCGAGCAGCTCCTGGGCCTCCTCGGAGAGCCGGGCCAGCGTGCGGGCGTCCTGGCCGAACACCGGGACCAGCGCCTCGCCGGCGTAGCGCAGCCGCTTGGCCTGCTTGCGGGCGCTGTGCAGGAGCACGTCCCGGTCGTGGCCGGGGGGCGTGGCCGCGGCGGTCGCGACCTTGCGGGCGAGCCGGCGGTCCGCGGCCCGGACCAGCTTGGGCAGCTCCTCGGTGGCCGGGCGGTCGGCCCGCTCGGTCAGCTCGGTGCGCAACAGGTCGTCGAGCTCCACCAGCAGCACGAGGTAGCGCTCGGACCGCAGCGCGGCGAGCGCGGCCTCCCGCCCGGCCGCCATGCCGGCGCTGAGCCGGTCCGTCAGGGTCTCCTGGACCGGGCCGCGGACCAGCTCGGCCGGCAGCGCGTCGAGCCGGTCGGCGAAGTACGCCAGCTGCACCTCGGCGTCGCGGGCGCCCGACAGCGCGCCGGCCAGGTCGCGCAGCTCGACGTCGAGGTGGCTGACCAGGTCCGGCGGGAAGAGCGGGGCGAACGTGCGCAGGCTGCTGCGCAGCCGGCGGCAGGCGACCCGCATCCTGTGCACCGCGTCCGGCTCGTCGAGGCGCACCCGCGGGTCCACCGCGTGGATCGCGGCCACCTGGGCCGCCAGGTAGTCCCGCACGATGGCGCCCGCGGTGCGAGCGGCCCGCTTGCGCGCCTTCGCCGGCTTGGCCCCGGCCCGGGTCTCCTCCGGGGGCGCGGCCAGCTCGGTGCCGGCCGAGCCGAGCAGGTGGGCGAGCTTCGAGCCGTGCGGGGCCGGGCCGGCGCCGGCCGCCACCAGCGCCGCGCCGATCTCGTCGAGGAGCTTCTCGCCCGCGTCGGCGTCGTCGCCGGCCAGCTCGACCTCGATCTCCCGCCAGCCGGTCACCATGGTGGCCTCGCCGAGGGTCTGCGCGGACACCCGGTCGTCGACGATCTCGGCGATCTCGGCCCCGCCGGCGTCGAGCAGGCTGGTGGCCGTCCGGGTGGTGACCAGCCGGGCGATCGGGCGCACCCGGGCACCGCGCAGCCGCAGGAAGACGATGTCCAGCAGGTCCGCCGGCGGGGCGCTGTGGGCGATGCCCCGCTCGTCCGGCTCGCCATCCTCCAGCGGGCGCCGGATCTCGTCCCGGGCGCCCCCGCCGGCCGGCAGCTTCAGGTGCCAGCCGTCGTCCTCGCCGCCGGTCCGCCGCCGCAGGGTGATCTTCGCCCTGGCCAGCCGCAGGTCGTCGGAGTCGAAGTAGACGGCCTCCTGGGTGAACGTGCGCGGCTCACCCAGCGCGGCGACCCCGGGCACGCCGCCACCGCCGCCCGCGGCGTCACCCCCGGCCTCCTCGTCGGCGCCGACCAGGGCCGGCAGCACGAACTCAGGTCCGACCGAGAACTTGCGTTCGATCTCGCGCTGGCGGTTCACGTCGTCCCCCTACCGCTGGGCTGCCCGGCGCCGGGCTGGAACAGGGCCGGCCGGCATAGCGCAGGAAGGCCGCCGAAGTGGAGGTTCCCCTGCGAGTGCCCCCCATTGTTCACCACGTGGCCTAGCGGGGGGTCGGAATCCAGGAGACCTTGCCGGAAAGTACGACATAGCCGACGAACGCGACGATGTCGATGAGCGCGTGGGCGACCAGCATCGGCATCACCCGGCCGCGCCGCTGGAACAGACAGCCGAACAGCAGCCCCATCGCCACGTTCCCGAGAAAGCCGCCCAGGCCCTGGTAGAAGTGGTAGGTCCCGCGCAACAGCGAGCTCGCCGCCAGCGCGCGCCAGGGTCCCCAGCCCAGCTCACGCAGCCGCACCAACAGATAACCAAGGACGATCACCTCCTCGGTCACCGCGTTCTGGATGGCGGACAGCACCAGTACCGGAATCCGCCACCAGACGTCCGGCAGCCCGGACGGCGAGACCGTCAGGTTCGCCCCGCTGTGCCAGGCGATCAGGTAGCCGATCAGCCCGACGCCACCGACCGCGGCGGCGAGCGCTGCACCTTCCGCGAGATCCCGGCCGCGCTGGCGCCCGTCCAGCCCGATCGCCGCCGCGCCCCCGCCGTGCCTGCCCAGCAGGTGCACCGCGAGGAACGCCGGGACGACTGCGTTGAGCAGGCCGGCGAGCTGCAGCGCGAGGTCGAGCCACGGCCGCCCGGGCGCCGCCGACCCGTTCAGCTGCGCGACCTGGCCCTGGACCGGCCCCGCCGTGATCGCGCCGAGGTAGCGGATGACGGCGTAGAGCCCCGACATCCCCAGCGAGACCCCGAGCAGCAGCCAGATCTCCGCCGCCAGCCGCCGACGCCCGAGGCCGCCGGCCAGCTCACCGCTGTCGGGAGAGCCGCCCCGCCTGGCGTCGCCGGCGGCATTCGCGGGCTCGCCCGCGCCGCCAGCGGTGACGGAAGCCGCGGCGGTGGTGGCGGGAGCCGCGCCGCTGACCCGGTGCGGGAGCCCGGCGCGCCCGTTGGCGCCGGGGTCGCCGCCGACGGTCGTCGGAGGTCGTGTCCCTGGCCGCATCCCGCCAACGTAGTCGCGCGAGCTGAGCCGTCTGTTAAGGACGAAGACGGAGACAATCCGCCGAACCCCTGGGCCCGATCTTCTACGGTGCGTAAAGTTGGGTCATGGCGCGCCTTGGTGACCTCGAACGTTCCGTCATGGATGTGCTCTGGGACGCCGAAGGCTGGCTGACGGCCCGCGAAGTCGCGTCCCGGCTGCACCACGAGCGTGACCTCGCCTACACCACGGTGCTCACCGTACTGGAACGGCTCGAGCGCAAGGGCTTCGTGCAGCGCCAGCGGGCCGCGCGGGCGCACCGCTACCGGGCGGCCGACGCCCGCGAGGCGGTCGTCGCCGAGGCGATGCTGGAGGCGCTGGGCACGGCCGACGACCGCAGCCTCGCCCTGGTCCGCTTCGTCGGCTCGGTCTCCCCCGAGGAGGCCGAGATCCTGCGCCGCGCCCTCGCCGTGCAGCTCGACGGCGACGACGCCACCCCGGCGGCCGCTGCCATCGAGACCGGCGACGGCGTCACCGCCGGCGGCGACACTGCACCGAGCGAGGCCGCCACGGCGGCCGAGCAGCCGGCCACCACCCAGGCACAGTCTCCGACGCCGGGTGATGCCGGCGATGTCACGCCGGATCCGGCCGTGGCGAACGCCCTACACGACGTGGATGACGGTACCGTTGCGACGTCATGACGACGGCGGCCGCTCTCGCCCTCTTTGCCGCGGTGCTGGCGTGGCCGGTCCCGCGGATGCTGGCCGCCGCCCGCTGGACCCACCGCTGTCCCCGGGCGGCGATCGTGCTCTGGCAGGCCATTGGCCTGGCGGGCGGGGTGTCGGCGCTGCTCGCGGTCATCGCGTTCACGGTCGCACCGCTGTCGCCGTCCACCCCGGACGCGATCGCCACCCACGCCCGTAACGTCGCCGCCGGCCAGCCGCTGACCGGCCTGGACTGGCTCAGCATCATCGGCCTGGTCGCGGTCGCCGCCCTGGCCGGCCGGCTGTTCGGGGTGCTCGCCGCGTCGACCTACGCGACGCTGCGCCACCGCCACCGCCACCGCCACCTCGTCGACCTGACCGGGCGGCAGTACCGCCACTCGTCCTGCCCGGCCTACCGCGCCGCGGAGCAGAACGGCCACCCCGCCTGCCTCGGCCCGGCCCGGCATCGCGCCCGGCGCTGGTACCGGCTGACCAGCTCGGCCCAGGACTGGACCCCGCCGGCGCCGCCGGCCGGCGCCAGCCCCTCCTGCGCCCTGTGCGACCGCAGCGGGCTGCGGATCCTGGAGCACCCGGTCGCCGTCGCCTACTGCGTCCCCGGCGTCCGGCACGCCCGGGTGGTGGTCTCCCGTGGGCTGCTCACCACGCTCGGCCCGCGCGAGCTCGACGCCGTGCTCGCGCACGAGGACGCGCACGTCAGCGGCCGGCACGACCTGGTCATCCAGCCGTTCATCGCCTGGCAGCAGACGTTCCCGTTCCTGCACCCGGCGCGCGAGGCAACGGCGGCGGTCTCGCTGCTGGTCGAGATGCTCGCCGACGACACAGCGGCCCGGCGCACCAGCGGCCGGGTGCTCGCCCGCGCGCTCGCCCAGCTCGGCGTCACCCGCGCCCTGGTGCCCACCGGAGCCATCGGCATCACCGGCAGCCCCACCCCGGCCAGCGGCCCGGCCACCGCGCCGGCGGCGACCGCCGCCGCCCTGCTCACCGCCACCGCGGACGCGGCGACGGTGCCGTCGCGCTCCCCGGTGATCGCCCGGATCGTCCGCCTGCTGGAGCCCCCGCGCGTGCCGTGGTGGCTGCCCGCCGCCGCCTACACCGCCGCTGCCGCCGTCCTGGCCAGCCCCGCCATCCTGCTCGCGCTCTGACCCCCCGAGCCGGCCGCGGCCCCGGCGCCGATGGCGTTCCCGCCTGCTCGCGGAACGCGGCCCGCCCCGACCGTGATCGCGTTGCGACGCGAACACGGATCACGGCCGTGGGCACTACGGCACTACGGACGGCCATGGGACAGTCACGGATGCGACGCAGCGGCTCGGCGCGGGGCGAGTAGCGCCAGTATTTGAGCCCGAAGAGGGAGAAATGGTCGCCCTCGGAGGGGATTGTCGATGGCCGACGTCAGTCGCCGCCCGTTCCTGCGTCACCTGCGCGGCACGCCCACCGCCTACATCCGCTATGTCCGCGGCGGCCGGGTACGCAAGGAAGGCGTCGGCCTGTCCTTCTGGTACCGGCCGCGGACGGCGGTCATCAGCGAGGTCCCGGTCAACGACCGCGAGCTGCCGCTGCTGTTCCACGCCAGGACCGCCGACTTCCAGGACGTGTCCGTCCAGGCCACGATCACCTACCGGATCGCCGACCCGGCGCTGGCCGCCGCCCGGATCGACTTCGGCATCGACCCGGACCGGGGCGGCTGGCGGGAGAGCCCGCTCGACCAGGTCGCCAGCATGATCACGGAGACGGCCCAGCAGTACGCCGCCGACCTGCTGGCCCGCGAGCCGCTGGTCCGGGCGCTGGTGGACGGGGTGGCCGCGGTGCGCGAGCGGGTCGGCGCCGGCCTGGCCGCCGACCCACGCCTGGCGCAGACCGGGCTCGCCGTGGTCGGCGTGCGCGTGGTCGCGATCCGCCCGGAGCCGGAGGTGGAGAAGGCGCTACGGACCCCCACCCGCGAGCAGGTGCAGACCGAGGCCGACCGGGCCAGCTACGGCCGCCGGGCGCTCGCCGTCGAGCAGGAGCGCCGGATCGCCGAGAACGAGCTGCAGAACAAGATCGAGCTGGCCAGGCGCGAGGAGCAGCTGGTCATCCAACGAGGGGCGAACGAGCGGCGCCGGGTCACCGAGGATGCGGAGGCCGCCCGGATCGCCGCCGTCGCCGAGGGCGAGCGGCGGCGGCTGGCCGCCGACGCCGAGGCCGACCGGGCCCGGACGGAGGCCGCCGGGCGGGCGGACGCGCTGCGGGCTGTCGGCGCCGCCGAGGCCGAGGCCGAGGCGAGCCGGGTGGCCGTGCTGCGCGGCCTCGACCGCTCCGCGCTGGTCGTGCTCGCCGTCCGGGATCTCGCCGACCACCTGCCGGAGATCGGCGCGCTCACCATCACCCCCGACCTGCTCACGCAGGCCGCGCAGCGGCTGATCGCCGGCACCGCCGCCACTGCGGGCCTGGCGGGCGCCACGGGCAGCGCTGCCGGCTCCGGCGAGCCGGACGCGGGCGCCGGCCGCTAGCCGCCGCCGGACGGGCCAGGGAAGGGCCGAGGAGAGGCACTCCGGTGAGCACGCTGCCGCCGCGGGTCGTCGTGGCCTACCGCCGCTCGGAGTACACCGAGCTGGTCGACCGGCACGGCACGGCTGGCCAGGCCGCCTACTTCCTGGCCAGCCGTGGCCGGGACCTGGCCGAGGTGGCCAGCCGGCACGAGCGCGAGCTGGCCGCCCGGCGCGCCGTCGCCGCGGCCGTCCCGGACGGCTGGCGCCACGGCGAGGTCGAGCGCGCCGACCTCGACCGGTTCCTGTTCGGCCCGGAGGACATCGTGGTCTGCGTCGGCCAGGACGGCCTGGTCGCCAACGTGGCCAAGTACGTCGACGCGCAGCCGGTCGTCGGGATCAACCCGGAGCCCGAGCGCAACCAGGGTGTGCTGGTCCGCAACGCGCCGCGGCACGCCCGCCTGCTGCTCGAGGCGGCCGAGGGGCTGCTCCCGGACGCGCCGGTCGTCCGCGGCCGGATCAGCCTGGCCTCCCGGCTGCTGACGATGGCCGAGGCGGTCACCGACGACGGCCAGCGGCTGCTCGCGCTCAACGAGGTGTTCATCGGCGACGCCAGCCACCAGACCGCGCGCTACGTGCTGACGGTTCCCGCCGGGGCGGCGGGGGGTGGTGGCGCGGCGCCCGCCGCGATGGTCGGCGAGCGGCAGGCGTCGTCCGGCGTGCTGGTCGGGACGGGTACCGGGGCGACCGGCTGGTGCCGCTCGGTGTGGGAGCAGCGGCGCAGCTCGCTGGGGCTGCCCGACCCGGCCGACCCCTGCCTGGTGTGGTTCGTCCGCGAGGCCTGGCCGTCGCCGGCCACCGGCACGACGTACACGGAGGGCGTGCTCACCGGTGCCGACCGGCTGGAGCTGACGGTGGAGTCCGAGCGGATGGTCGTGTTCAGCGACGGCATCGAGTCCGACGCCATCCGGCTGGCCTGGGGCCAGCGGCTCACGGTGGGCGTCGCCGAGCGGCGGATCCGGCTGCTCTGATGGCCCGGGGGCGGGGCGACGGCCACAGTGCGCGTCCCGCGGGTCTTCGGCCGCGCCGGATCGTGGAGGCCGACGAGACGCGCACCAGGGTCCCGGCCGGCGCGAGGCGACGCGTGCGCTGGTGGCACGGGCTCGCGCCGGCGGGATCACATCACTACTGCGTTACCGCACTACTGCGTTACCGCGTCGCGCGGCCAGCTCAGCTCTGGAAGCGCTCGATGGCCTTGCGGACGCGGGAGTTGGCCTGCGCAAAGGTGATCTTACCGTCGACGTAGGCGGACAGCGCGGCGCGGCGGACGCGCTCGGCGCGCGGGTCATCGAGCGGGGTGTTAAGCAGGTTTGTCGTGGCAGTGGCCACGGCGATCACCTCCCAGGTACCGGGACAGGAATGGGAACGAAAGGCCTGCGGCCCGGCGGCGTCAGCACGCTGCCGGGGGAACGCCGGGGCCGACGGGCCCCGCGGTGCGCGTCGTCGCCCTGTAGTGGAATGCCGGAACGGTCCGCCCGGCCGCTAGGAAGGGGGCGCGGCCAGCGGACCCATCGTGGGTGCGGCACACCGACCCGGGCCAGGCCCCGCGGCGGTGCGGGGAGCGCCGATGCGGTGGCTCTCCAGAGGCGATCCAGCACATACCCCCGAGGTGGACGGGGGCAACGAGCTCGCCGGCCACGCGGGCAGCCGCCAGGCACGACCGGCGTCCAGCCGCGGCCTCGTTGCCGCGGGGTTCCGTCCGGTGGCGATCACGGCTTCGGCTCCTGTCATGGCGGCGGGCTCGGCCCGCGTCCGCTACACCTCTGGCGTCGGCGCGGGCTGCCCACGATCGCCCGCGCCGCGCCGGTCACTCAGCGTCCCCGGCCACCGGACCCCTCGCTCCTTACCGAGGCGGTCCAGCGGCCGGTTGGCAGCACAGACCGGCACAACCCAGGCGAACGCCATATCAACGCAGCCCGACCGAACGTCTACAAGAGTGCGCGACGCTGGCCGGTCATGCAAGAGCCAAATGGGCCGTGTCGGGACGTTCGGCGCCGCTACTTCGTTCCCGGCCGGACAACACCGTTCCGACAACACCGGCGCAGGCACCATGCTCATGCATCCGTATCGCGCACCTGATCCTGCAACTGGTCGTGCACGTCGGCAGGCGCGACCTACCAGGATACGGCGCGGGTGGCGGATTGGCTAAGCCGAAAGGCCAAGACGGGCGCGAGCCCGGCCCAGCGGCCTGGCCATGACGCCAAGCTGGCCCCCGTGCGGATGCGTGCTGCCGCCCGAGGCGGCGGGCGTCGTGGCCCGGTGGTGCCGGCGCGGGCGCCGTCCGGGGT
>JADGHD010000736.1 GCA_019689615.1 Frankia sp.
GCCCCCGACAGCCCTCCCCCGCGCCTGGATCACCGTCGCGTCGGTCCTGCCCTGGCTCGCCGAGGGTCGGCGCGATCCGTCCTACTCCGCCGGGGGCCAGAGCGGCGTCGGGACCTCGAAGCCGAGGCTGCCGGTCCAGCTGTTGCGGGCGGCGACCGTGTGGACGGGGCGGCGCTGGGCCACGCCCCAGCGGCCGAGCGGGTAGCCGAAGCTGACGCAGCACACGTTGATCCAGCCCTCGTCGCGCGGGACGCCGAGGATCCGCAGCACCTCGTCCTTCTCGAAGAAGCCGAGGACGCTGGTCAGCGCGCTGCCGACGCCCTCGGCGCGGGCCGCGAGCTGGGCGCTCCAGATCGCCGGGTAGATCGAGCCGCCGGTCGGGTCGTTCTGGATGAAGCCGAACAGGAACAGCGGCACCTCGGCGAAGTGGTCGGCCAGCCATTCGGCCGACCGGTGGATCCGCTCGAGCTGGATGCTCTCCGGCGCGTCGGGGTTGGCCCTGGCTGCGGCGAGGCGGCGGGCGTAGACGGTCTCCCAGAGCCTGGTCAGCGCCCGCCGGTAGAGCAGCGCGAGCTCGGCCTTCACCGCCGGGTCGTCGACGAGCACGAACCGCCAGCCCTGGGTGTTGCCGCCGCTGGGCGCCCGGATCGCGGCGTCCAGGATCCTGGCCTGCACGTCGAGCGGAATCGGGTCGGGCCGTACCCGGCGCATGGCCCGGGTCGTGTAGAGCGCCTCGTAGACGTCCACCAGTACGCCTCCTCGAACCCCGCGCCCGCGGCGTGACGCACCGCGACCGGGCGACGGGTGCCGAGGCTAGCACCGGTTCAGGCCGCTGAGCACCAGTTCGCCCTCCCCCGCCGGAACCAAGCGGGCCCGCCCGCGCCCCTGGCAGCCCGTTGCCAACCATGATCGGCCCGGCCGGGATCACCGCGGGCGCGCCTGGAGCCGGATCGGGGAGGCGCTCGGCATCACCCACCAGTCCGCATGGGAGCGCTTAGCCGGCGAGGAGTGACCCGCCCGCCGGCCGGCCCGCGGCTGCCGACGCGGTCAGGAGCGAGTCGGTCAGGACGTGGACGGCTTCGGCTTGCGCGGGCTGACCGTGTGGCTGGCCGCCCAGATGATGTCGGCGACGAGGAGGATGCCGAGCAGCGGGTAGCGGGCCAGGAGCGGCCCGGCGCCGTCCGGGTGGGTGACCTGGGTGGCCAGCAGCCCGATGCCGGCGGCCGCGATCGACACGGCGATGGCGGTGCGGCCCACGTTGCGCCAGCACTCCCGGGCGTGCTCCCGCCCGTACAGCCGGACCGGCGGCGGGCCGCCGGCGAACCGGTGGGCGAACCGCACGTCGGCCCACCTGATCATCTTGTGCCCGTAGGCCACGGAGTAGCCGAGGTAGATCGCGGCCAGGCCGTGGAACGGGCCCACCTCCGCCCCGCCGCGCAGGTCGACCCAGGTGGCCACCAGCAGGACCAGGTCGACGACCGGGGTCGTCGCCAGCAGGACCAGCCCGGTGCGGCGCCAGCGCAGCAGGTAGCGGGCGGCCAGCCCGAGCGCCACCAGAACCCAGAAAGCGATCTCGCAGCCGACGATGAGCGCCGCGATCATGGCACCCCTCTCGCTCCCGCGCCTGCTCACGGCCGCGCGCCGGCGCATGGCTTCCTGGGCGTTCGCTGGCCGCGCACCAGCCCACGGCACGTGCTAGCACGACTGTGCCAGCAAAGGCATGGTAGCACGGGCGTGCTATCTTCCCGCCGTGCCCAGGACGATCGACCGGGACGCCCGCAAGGCAAAGCTCGCGGAGGCTGTCTGGCGGATCATCGTCGAGCGCGGGATCGGCGCCGTGTCCGTACGCTCGGTCGCGGAGGAGGCGGGCGTCGTCGTCGGCTCGCTGCGGCACGTCTTCCCGACCCGCGCGGAGCTGCTGGAGTTCTCGGCGGAGCTGATGGTGGCCCGGGCGACGGAGCGGATCCAGGCCACGCCGCTGCCGGCCGACCTCGGTGAGGCGGCCTTCGCGCTGCTGCGCCACCTGATGCCACTGGAGCAGGAGAGCCGGGCGGAGATGGAGGTCTACATCGCCCTGCTCGCCGAGAGCCCGGCGCTGCCGCGGCTGGCCGCCATCCGCGACGAGGCCAACCAGCAGATCGCGCAGCTGTGCGGCCAGGTCGTCGCCGCCCTCATCGGCCGCCCGCTCGACGACGAGCGCACGGTCACCGAGACCCGCCGGCTGCACGCGCTGGTCGACGGCCTGGCGCTGCACCTGCTCGTACAGCCGGCCGACGCCGACACGACCTGGGCGACGGACCTCGTCCGCGCCGATATCGCCCGCCTGATCGCGACCCGCTCACCGGACAGCCAGCCAGCGCCGTCCACGGACTGAGCCGCCAGGGTCCCCGGCCGCCCCGCCGCGCCCGCCCGCCGGCCGGCACCCCGAGCGGCCGGCGGGCGGGCATCCGAGATCAGCCAGGAC
>JADGHD010000737.1 GCA_019689615.1 Frankia sp.
CCCCAGGCGGACGGGGCGTCCCCGCGGGCGGCTCCGGCGGTGCCGGACCCGACGCCTGGGGCGCCGCCTGCGCCGGCGGCCGCGGCGGCTCGGCCGGGCCAGGCCGCCGAGCCGGTCCAGTCACCGCCGCCACCCTCCGTCCCGGCCGCCGCTGGCGACGCGGCCGCCGATGCCGCCGATCCCGATCCCGATCCCGTCGCCGTCGCCATCGCTGACGCCGCGCCACCACCGCGGCCCAGGCGCCGGCCGCTGGCCTCGGTCGTGGCGGCCGGGACGGCGCTGGTCCGGGTCGTGCGGGCCCGGCCGTGGCTGCTGACCGCCGCGCTGTGCGGGCTGTGCCTCGGTTTCGGCGTGACCGGCCCGGACACCCCGGCCCAGGAGTACCGGGTCTGGCTGTTCGAGGACGGCGGGGCCCGGCTCTGGGACGGCCAGTGGTACGGCGGGCACACCATACCCGGCTACAGCGTGCTCTTCCCGCCGCTCGGGGCGTTGCTGGGCGCGCAGGTGGTGGGCGCGCTGTCCTGCGTCGCCTCGACCGTGCTGGTCACCCGGCTGCTGCGCGGCCCGCGGTCGCGCCGCGGGCACGACCTGGCCCTGGTCTGGTTCGCCGTGGTGACCGTCCAGAACCTGGTCGTCGGCCGGATGCCGTTCGCGCTCGGGGTGGCCTTCGGCGCGCTGGCTCTGGTCAGCGTGCGCGAACGGCGCACGAAGACGGCCTGGGCTGGCGCGGTGTGCGCGTCGCTGGCCTCGCCGCTGGCCGGGGCGTTCGTGCTGCTCGTCGGGGCGGCGCTGCTCGGCAGCATGGCCATACGCCGGATCCTGCCGCTGGTCGGGGCGCTCAGCGGGATCATCGTGGCGCTGGTCTTCCCCGAGGAGGGCACCCAGCCCTTCCCGCTGCTCACGTACCTGTGCCTGCTCGGCCTGATCATCGGCGGGCTGCTGGTGGTGCCGCGGCGGGAGCGGGCGGTCAGGCGCGGGCTGCTGCTGTGGGCGCTGGCGGCGACGGTGTTCTTCTTCGTCCCGACGACGATCGGCGGCAACATCACCCGCCCGGCCACGCTGTTCGCCGGGCCGATGGCCGCCGTGCTGCTCGCCCACCGCAAGCGGATCCTGCTGGTGCTCGCGGTGCCGCTGGTCGGCTGGTCGATCGGGCCGGTGCACGGCGCCCTGATCAACTACGGCGACCCGTCCGCGCGCGCCAGCTACTACGCCGGGCTGCTGGAGTACCTCGACCGCGGCGGCCCGGTGCCGGCCGGCCGGGTGGAGATCCCGTTCACCCGGGCGCACTGGGAGGCCCGGTTCGTCGCCCCCCACGTGCCGATCGCCCGGGGCTGGCAGCGCCAGCTCGACAAGAAGGACAACTCCCTCTTCTACGACGGCACGCTGAACGCGAAGACCTACCACGAGTGGCTGCTCGCCCGCGGGGTCACCTACGTCGCGCTGCCCGACGTCGAGCTGGACCCGTCCGCGCGGGCCGAGGCCGACCTGCTGCGCTCCGGCCTGCCGTACCTGGAGCTCGCCTACACCAACAAGCACTGGAAGGTCTGGATCGTCAAGGACTCGACCGGGCTGGTGAAGGGCCCGGCGACGCTGACCGAGCTCGGGGTCGACTCGGTGGCCGTCGACTTCGAGCGCCCGGGGGTGGCCACCGTCCTCGTGCACTTCACCCCGTACTGGAGCATCAGCGAGGGGACGGCCTGCATCTTCCGGGCCGCCGACGGCTGGACCGGGATCCTCACCGAGGAGCCCGGCCCGGTGCGGCTGTCGGCCCGGCTGTCGGTCGACGGCATCACCCGGGCGAGCGCCCTGGACTGCCCGGCCGACCAGCGCGTGCACTGACCCCGGCCGGCCAACCGGGCGCGGCCTCGCCGGCTCGGCCCGCGCCCGGGACGCAGCCGGGACGCGCTCGGCCCGCGCCCGGCCCACGCCTGGGACGCGCTCGGCCCGCGCTCGGTTCGCTGTCCGGAAACGGACACGGCCTCGGGATGCCCGCGCCGGGCGGGGCAGAGGTGGAAGATGGCGGACAATCGGGACGGGTCCCGGTCCGGGACGTGGCCGTGGCGCCGGCTGTCGGGGTTGCGACTCTTGGACCTTCCGTGCTCGCCTGGGACTTTTGTTAGGACGGACAACACCTGCCGGCGGTCTGGCAGCATGACCGACACGGTCAGCGTGATCGACGCCGCGGCGCTGGGGCACGGAGGCCATGGGAAGCTCGCTCGTACCGATCATGCTCATCATCGTGCTGGTGATCGGCGCCGCGGTATTCGTGATCCTGTCGAACCGGTCCAGCCGGACGCACTACGGCCCCGGTACGACGCCGGCCACGCCGGCACCGCGGCAGCGCTCACGCCAGCCCCGCCAGGGCGGGCTGGGTGGCCGGTCGCGGCGCGGCCCGTTGGGCCGGCCCCCGGCCCCGGGGGGGCCCCGCGCGGGCCCCCCCCCGGGCCCCGGGCCCCGGGT